>JBGSIP010000270.1:0-5560 GCA_041742495.1 Planctomycetaceae bacterium | reverse complement strand
CAGCCAACTGGATGTTTTGGTGTCGAACTCTCCCAGAGACTGGAGTTGGCGATATTGCTTTTCGGTCAACAGTTCGACGCCCAGCTCCGCCGCCATGTCGAGCGCGTTGTGCTTCGGCTTGTGCTCTTTTCGCGATTCCAGCCCCTCGCGATCGAAACAGAGGCTCGTCCTTCCCGCCGGCGTTTGTGGCGAGCAATCACAAAACAGGAATTGCCCGGTCGGTTTGTCACGGCCAATGACGTCCGGCTCACCCCCCGTGCGTTCCATTTCGTGCAGGGTCCACATCGCGGCCGGTTGGGTCAAAAGGTGTTCCAGCACGGCCGCCCACTTGATGCCGCGATGCCTGTCGCGGTGGTTACCAAACCGGGCTTCCAGCGCGCTCAGCAACGCCTCCGTTTGACTGCGAGACAAATTCCGGTTGTTCGCGGCCGCCTTCATTGCGTGGTCTCCTGAGAATCCGTTGTGAATCAGGTGGCATTGCGCTGCACACAAGTTTGATCTGCCACGACGGCAGGCAAGCGAAAAGGATCCGAAAGGAAGATAGTCGCAATCCGTCGCTAACGAGTTGCGGCACATTGCCATCGAGCGGAGCGCAACCCGTCGAATGCCGCACGAGCCCTTGGGTGATTGAGTTTCATTTCGGGTTGCACGCCTGTGCAAGTGACCGCTGCCGTTTTCAACGGCCTGCGGAAAGAAACGCGGGACCGGCGAGTCAGGCAAAGGTTCCGCACAATGGGCCGCGAACTCCGCCGTGGACCCATACCCCAGCGGACTGTGTGGCCGGGCAGCTATCGTACCGGCGACCTGGCAACGGCGATCGCCGTTCGCCGCGGTGGCATGAGCCACATTCCTGGGGAGGAGGATTCGGAAGACCAGATCCTTTGTCAGGGGGCCAAGGTCTTGAGGGCCGTCTGTAAGGCCAGCCGCGCGGAGGCCTCCTCTTGCGGTGAGCGTAGCGGTTCTAGGGCAGAGGGTAGCGCTCCGAGAGGGACGACAGGCTGGAGTTGGCCTTTTGTGTTCAGCATGTAGTCATCGTTTCGGACTTGGCGATCATCAGCGTTCTGGATGTGAATCCAATCGCGTGGCTGACCCGGTTGCCCGAGCAACTGTGGACTGAACGAGCGTCCGTGAATCGATTCTTCGGGCCGGGGAGATCCTGTCAGATCACAGAGTGTCGGGGAAATGTCCGAGAGATCGACGAGATCTTCGCACGTGCTGCCAGGCTTGACCTTCCCAGGCCACCGGACGATGAGCGGGACATGGGTGCCACGATCCGTCAGCGTTCCTTTGCCGCCAGCGATCGGCACGCCGTCCCCCCACAGATTGACCAGGTCGCGGTCTGTGCCGTTGTCGGCGAGGAAGATGACAATGGTGTCGTCGGCGATACCAAGGTCGTCCAGCGTCCGGAGCATCACGCCGATCTGCTTGTCGAGGTAAGCCACCATCTCCGGAAAGTACTTCGCGTCGCCTTTGTGACCAGCCTCCGGCGCACGGTAGGACTGGTCGCGGCTGTCGGGCGTCGGCTCCCAAGGGTAGTGCGGCAGGCAAGTCGAATAGAAGGCCAGGAAGGGGGTCTTGGAGTTCACGCTGGATTGGATGAAATCGATGTAAACCTCAAGGTCAACGTCGGGGCCGTAGCGACCCTGAATGTCATTCGCAATCACCGTTCCATCGCGTTTGAGAAAAGGTTTCCAATAGCGGGTCGTCTTCTTGCCGGACTCGTCGAAGATTTGCCAGGTCTGCGAGTGGTCAAAGCCAAACAGCTTGACGGTGTCATGCTTGTGTTCCAAAGACACATGCCACTTGCCAACGAGCTGAGTTCTGTAGCCGCGCTGCTTGAGCTGTCGAACGAAACTGGGCTGCGAAGGATGCAGGTAAAGGTCCTCCTGACTGCGGCTGTGCAGCACCACCTTGAGGCCGTTCAGAAAGGGATAGCGACCGGTCAGCAGTTGAGCACGTGAAGGGGAGCAGAATGGGTTCGAAAAGCAGTGCGTGAATCGCATCCCCTCTTGCGCGAGTCGGTCGATGTTGGGGGTGGAGTGTGACGTGCCGCCGTAGCTGGATAGACATTCCACTCCCAGATCATCCGCCACGATGAGAACCACGTTGGGCCGCTCGATCGGGCTTTGCGTCGTTGGCAGTTGGGCGCTCTTCTTCGCCGGAGGCGGATTTTCCCGCGGCACCCGCTTCCAGGCTTCAGGCCGTACGATCTGGTGGGCCGCTTCCAGCTTCTCACGCAGTTCAGGGTATGGCACGTCTTGCACACTCACGCCCAGGTCAATGGAGAGTCCCGCGGCGAGCGCGGCGCTTTGGCTCAAGGCCATAAAGACCGGTTCCATACGGATCGAGCCATGGGCGACGTGGCTTGCGGAAAGGCAAATGGGAGAGAACAAGTTCTCGCACTCGCCACGCTTCGGCACCACGGAGCGATAAGAAATGCCGTACGGTCGCGGGGGTGTCCGCCAGATGACCCCTTCGTTCTGAACCTTGCCCTGATCGGTCACAATGTGCTGCACGCAATGTGAGTCCATGCCAAAGGATCCCAGCGCGATGGGATCCTCGGCTTTGCGTGTTCCCGAACAGTCAAGCTGTGTCATGACATAGTCACTCTGCATGCGGCGAGCTTCCCGGATATAGATCATCCAGGGCCAGCCGCCATTGTCGGTGAACTCGTCCTTAGGCAAGCCGAATGCTGCTGTCTTCTGACGAATTCCCTCTGGCACCCGCGGGCTATTCGCCATTGTCCAGAGAAACCCTCGAATGTACGTCTCATGCTCCTGCTCGATCTCGCGTCGGCGTTCATAGCTCGCCTCGGGATATTCCCAGTTGGCACCGACATAGTCCGAACCAACGGCGTGCATGTTGTTCCAGTCGACCTTCTTTCCGTCGCCCGCCAGTGGTTCCACCAGTGCCGGCAGGCGCTGATCGCCGGCGTCGAAATTGCGCAGCAGTAGTTCGTGGTCGATTTCGCGATATCCTGGGGGTTTCTCAATCGGGATGCGGTTCTCGGGATTCGTCGTGAGACAAACGCGATAGTTGTAGGCCTGAATCTTTTGGTCACCTTGGCCATTCTTTAATTCTTGGCTCAACTCAATGTGCGGCAGCAACCCGCTGCTTGGGTCCCCCGGGGTCACGTAGGGATCGACAGCCGCGATGAAGTGATCCTTGTCCTTCTGCCCGTAATGAACGCGCGGGTTCGTGTCACCGCGTCGTACTCCCGCCAGATCTTCGCCGTATTTACTCTCTGGCTCGCGGCCGACCGTGTATGTCACACCGGCGGCAGCCATCAAGTCTCCCACGTACGTCGCGTCGATGAACACTTTTCCGCGGAAGGTCTTGCCGCTGAGCGTTCTGATGGCAGCAATCCGTTTGCCGTCGAAAATGACGCCGCTCCCCGCTGCGCGGTCGAGCTGCTCGTGATAGATCACCGTCACGCCAGCATCGGCAATCATCTGCTCGAACACCCGTTTCCCCACGTGCGGCTCGAAACTACGCACAAAGTTCGTGCCATACGACTTGGCGACGAGATCGTAGAACTCCGAGGCGATGCCCCCGAACGTGTTTCGATACTGGAGAAAGTCAGTCGCGCCGAGCCCGCTGGAACTCATGCCGCCAGGGAAGCCCGTGGGATTGATCCAGATGACTGATCGGCCATCCCGCTTCGCCGCGATCGCCGCGACGACGGCACCCGACGAGTCACCATAGACGACGATATCGTGCACTTTGTCAGCGGGCGCCTCAGCTGCGGAACAGACAGTTCCGATCGGCGACAGCAGGAAACCAGCGACGAGGAGATAGCAGGCCAACGTGGCCCAGCGCACTCGCAAAGTGATCAGAGTGCGCGAGGCCGATTTCGTCGCAGGTGACCCAATACCGGTAAGAGCTGACATCTTGTGTCCCCAGGCAGATCTCGCTGAAGAGCGAGGTGAATCAACAGCCGCAGTGCGGGTTCAGCGACACTGTGACATCGGTCGAGATAGAGGCGAAAGTGGCACAGCAGGCGAGCAGCAGGCAAGATTCGGTTCGCAGCAACAAGCACTCAGGCTGTCGGTCTTCCCGCTGGCGACAAGCAATTCCATTCAACGCAATAATATGCGTCAATCTGAGTTGTTCATAGCCGATGGTGCGAAACGGGTCGCACGCCGCGTGGGCTGCCGGGGGTGTGAGTTTCATTTGTGCTTGAGCGTCAGTGCAGGTGGCCGCGGAATTCTCTCTCCGAGCCACACAAATCGGTCGGCCCCAGAACTCTGTGTTGGCAGATGCTCGCTTGCGGGACTGGTTGACCAGCGAACCTTCGCAGGTGAACCAGCGCCGACGCGGCGGACAGGGAACACATTCCACGCAAGGGATGAGAGCCATGACTGACTATCTGCTGAATCTTGGTGTCGTGCTGCTGGCAGGAGTCGCACTGCTGTGGGCCATCAGTTGGGTTCGCTACCCCGGATTGATTCTCCTTCTCTGTTCTCCACTGTTGGTGGTTGGAACTCTGGTCTTCGCGATGGACCTTCTCATCGTGCCCATCGTGCTCGCCTTCCTGGGATTTGTCGCGTACCACCGCCAGATACGTGGCATCGCCTTCGGCGCTTGGAGCTCTGTCGCATTCGTGGCTGTGACCGCGTATGCCGCCTGGCCCGTCGCCGCTCGCCTGCATCATCTCGATCAGCTCATCGTCCGCTATCCATTTGAGTCGGTGGCCGAACCGCTGCGGTATGAGGCCCGACACAACTTTGATGTTGCCTTGGCAGACCAGCCTCCGGCGGCCGGTATCGGGCGGAGAGCACACCGGGCGCGTCCGCGCAGCAGCAAACTGGAGTGGCTGCATGCAGGCCGCTTGCACCAGTTTGTCGCCGCCAATGGTTTGGGGGTGGCTCGGATGTCATTCTTGTACCACTCCACCAGCGAACTGGATGCTCCCCCTCCCGCACCAGTCGTGCTTCCGGTACTTCACGCGGACGACGGCGACCCATACCCGAATCCGCCACCGGAACCCTCACGCGAGCGAATCGAGTTGGTTCACCAACGAAGTGCCGAGCAGTTCTTGTCGCCAGACTGGTTGGGGTATGTCCGCAGCCGCGAACAGGTATCTGGATTTCTTGGGCACCGGTTTGCGACGCGGCCGGAGACCGTGCAAGAACAGGATGTGGAGTGGGCAATCGCCCGGCTGGAGCTGGTGAGTCTGTTGAAGTTTGCTTCGCCTCAGGTTTATCTGTCAGAAACTCTGCCGACCATGGAGGCACTGAAAGAAACGCAGACGCGCCCACTCGATCCGTTTGAGCACATGGCTCTCGCCGCACTCGAACAGGGCGAGACGATCGTCGTGGAGCAATCTGGAGAAGATTTGCGGATGTTGGGGGCCCTGCGTGCGACCGAGGACTGCACTGTCTGTCACCAGGTCCCCGCGGGCCACTTGTTGGGAGCGTTCAGCTACCGGCTGGCAGCGCAACTCAGGGGCTCGCCACATCCGCCCGACGAGCACTGAACCGGGACCGGTTGGGCGCGTTGCCCGCCGGTCACTGCGGCCCGCGAGACGGGTTTGCTGCCTGCGGCGTGCTGATCGCGG
>JBGSIP010000269.1:0-7093 GCA_041742495.1 Planctomycetaceae bacterium | reverse complement strand
CTGTCCCGGCTCAACCGTGACGCTGGTCTTGATGGGCGTGCCGGTCTCTTCGTTGAGGTAAATCAGATTCATCGAGGCGGTTGGCCCGCGAAAAGCGGCCTGGACATCGACTCGGGCGACCGATTGCGCCACCGTGGGCGTCACGAAGGCAATGCGACTTGGTTCGCTGTAGGGCGTTTCGCGTGTTTCACCCTGCACGACCGACTCGTGAGCGGCCAGTTCAACTGGCTGTTCAAAATTCGGATTCCGCAGGGCGAGCTTCAACCGATACTGATAGGCGCGTCCCGGCTCTACCGTGAAGTCGATGTAGCGGACCAGCACCAGGTTGCCAGCCGCCGAGACCCGCTCCTTGATC
The DNA here is from genome assembly GCA_041742495.1 of Planctomycetaceae bacterium. Taxonomy (GTDB): domain Bacteria; phylum Planctomycetota; class Planctomycetia; order Planctomycetales; family Planctomycetaceae; genus JBGSIP01. The sequence goes on along the minus strand of JBGSIP010000269.1, from coordinate 6,738 downwards.
CGCTTGGCGATCGCTGCATCCAGGTCGCCACCCGAGGCATCGAGTTCCTTCTTCAATTCGTCCAGCAGCTTCTTATCGGTCAAATTGGCCTGATCGAGATACGCGGCCTGAGCCGCGCCTGTATTGCGGACGACCTGGCCGAATCCGCCTCGTTCGGTCCGCCCCTGCTGACGAATTTCCAGATCCGTGCGATAGGCCTCGAGCGCCTTCTTGTTCAAGGCGATCTCAATTTCCATATCCTTGGGATTCAACTCATAGTTCTTGACTTCGGGATGATCCGCCTTGGTATTCCACCGCCCCATCAGGCGCGCCGGCAGCGGCATGGTCACGATGGGATCGGTGATGAGAGCCGAGACAAACTCGGGGTCGAAATCGGGGGTCCGTTCCAGCACATCGACGGCCGCCTGCACGGAGACCCGCTCCCAGGGGACATTCCACGGATCGTCAGTGTTGACCGCAGCCTTGCGCTCAATGATCAGGTCCCAGAACTGCAACATCCCTTGTGCATCTGCATATTCAACGCTGGGAAGATTTGTCGCCTTGGCGATTTCGGCCAGTTGCTCTCGCCGCGGGAAAACTCCGCGAACACACACATAGTGCAGGGGCACAGCTTCCAGATTCTGAGCGTCCAGCGCATTTTGCAACTGTGCCTCGTCGCCCATCACCATCATGCCAAACTCATCCATCATCAACAGCGAAGGATCGAGCATCATCGAGGGGTCCAGCATGGTGGGATCCATCATCATCCCTTCCATCCCTTCGATGCCCGCCGTTGCTGCGCCGGGATTACGCATATCGAATTCGCCCGGCACGGGAATGGCCGACTCGGAGGTTTCCGACGTTGATCCATCCGGTGTCTTCGGCTCCTCCTCTTCGTCTTCCACGTCTTTTCGCTGGGCGACCACGACGACACCAGCGTCGGCAATCACACTACGAACTGGCAGAAAGACCGGTTCGCGGAGCGGTTCCACCTCTCCCGTGGGGGGGATGGCGGGCGTCAGCGTCCAGACGTAGTTGGCGGCGTTGAGGCCCACCAGCGCATCGTTGATGCGATTCATGGTGTTGTCGGCCTGCAACTGTTCGAATTGCTGCTGCTTCTCCTGCGGCCAGGTGAGAGCCGCGATGCGGCGGCTCTCTTCGTCCACCTTGATCGAGAGGGCATCGGGCTGCCGGTCGTAGGGCACCCAGACCGTCTGCCACAGCAACAACAGGGACAACAATCCCACGACGGCAATCGCCAGTTTCTCGCCATGCGAGAGCATCAGCTTCTTGACGGCGTCTCCGGAAAATTTCATGTCAGTCTCCTGCATCGAGAAGCTGTTGGTCGAGGTGATCGCGCTGAAAAGCTGTCAGACGGACAACGGTGCGGGCTGCACATTCCCAACCCGGTTGGCCGTCGACCACCCGGATGAATGACTCCAGACCGCGCGGTTACGGACTGACTGGCTCTGAGGCGCCGGGATCGGTCATCGGCACGGCGGCCGGCGGTGTGTCGTCAGCCGGCGGAGTCGCGTCGGGTGCCATCGCAGCCCCCTCAGTCGTTGTTGCGCCGTCGGCCGGCATCGCCCCGTTCTGGTTCTCAGAGCCGGGGTTCTGGGTGCCAGGGTTCTCCGTATCCGGCGCGTTGCCCAGATCGGGCAGGTCATCCTGCATATCGACGGGAACCGCGACGGGATTGGCGTCCTGCTGTTCCAACTGTGTGGCTTCCGCTTCCGTCAACGCATCTTCGGGCACCGGGTTGTACAGCGTGATGAGTCCGCTGATCGCCACTGTGGCGAGATACGGTGAGTTCATGGAGTTGGCCAAGGCGGCCTGGGCCTTCGCCATCAACATCTTCTTGCGGGTATTAAACGGGTCCGTGGGATCGGGCTTGTTTTGCTGTGCAAATGGCATGGTGATCATGCTGGCCGACAGACCATTCATGTCCATACCGCCCATGCCGCCCATCCCCCCCATGCTCATCCCTATGTCTGGGGAGGCACCAAACGAACCTCCTCCAAACGCCCCGCCACCAGAGGAATCTCCCATCATCCCCGAAGGGTCACCCATCATCATTCCGCCGGCCATACCGGGCATGCTGCCGGGAGTCCCCATCGGAGAGGAAACGACCCACTGAACCCGGGAAATAGCGACCGGCCATTCCGACTTCTGGATGGCCACCAGGAATTCGGGGATGCGTCGCATATCCATCACCACGCGCACATAGAACCCACGCTTGAGGAAGTATTTCCCCCCTTCTTCCTCGGGAGTCTGCGGTCCGACATAGCGCAACAAATTCTCGCCCTGCAACCCCATCATCATCGACGGGTCCATCATCCCGAAGTCGTCGAAACTGGCCTCGGCTTCCCCCTCAACGATCGCCTTGGCATCGTCTCCAAACTCGTCGGACGGATCAAAATCGGCCATGGGCAATCCGACCGAGCCGTCGGCGGAGACACCGGTCATGTCGGCTCCCATCATCATGCCCATCTCGCCATATTCGTCCATCATTTCCATGTCTTCCATACCCGCTTCGCCTTCCAGCGGCGCGGTGGACCCGCTGCCGCCGCGGAGTTCGAGCATGTCGATGCGACGCACGATCGCATCGCCGGGAATGGACGCCGTGGCGTTCATGCTGCGGACCGACTTCAGGAGTGACTCCAGCAGCCACAAATCCTGTTGCTTGTCCCAGATTTCTTCGTTTGTCGGCGCAGTTTTCGCCCAGATGAAATAGGGCATCAGCTTGCGCGGAAATATGACGGTCCCTTTGGCGGTTTCGACATCAAACGGATCGGCCGTCGTCCACACGCGTTCCACTTCGAGGTTGTAATCGCTGCGGTAGGTCATGCGGGCGGACAGCGGAAACTCCCCGCGGAACTTGTCAGGGACATGGGGCTGCATGCCGGACGGCCACACCATGAGCTGCTTCTGCAGATCCCACACGCGCCGCCACGATTCTTCGTTGCGCTTGGCCTGGGTATCGACATAGGGCGAGATGGCCTCGGCCCAGACGGGATTGGGAACCTGCTTGCCCGTCAACCCCTCGACGCTGTCAAACGCACCCTTAATGGATGCCTGCTGGCTTTCGATGGCCCGGGCATACCCCGAGGCGGCGAAGTACCAACCCAGCAAGGGCAGCAGCAGGGAGCAGCCGCCGAGAATCCAGAAGTGGTATTTGAGGACCTGCTTGAGCTGATCCATGGTCTTTTGCTCCTGCCGAGAGGGTGAATACCCACAACACTCTTGATGTCACAACCGGTACCGTACCAGACGCCGCGGCGGCACCGAATTCACAACCACGCCCCCGACACTACAACGGAGCTTCTTCAGCCGGCGGTGCTTCGCCAACCGGAGGCTCGGTTTCCAGCCGCTGATCGGCGGGAACATATTGCCACAAGAACTGGACGACAAATCGCGTCCCATCAATGACTTCGTACGCGCTCTCGGTGGGCATGTTCCGCTGCAACAAGCCACTGCCGGTTTGTCCCGGCATCCCCATCATGGAGGGGTCACCCATCATCGAGGGGTCACCCATCATCGAGGGGTCTTCCATCATGGAAGGATCGCCCATCATCATGGAGGGGTCACCCATCATCGAGGGGTCCATCATCATGCTTGGGTCCATCATCATGTTGGGATCCAACGCCAACGGACGCTGCGAGAAGATGTCAATCCGCGGCCCCTGGGGACCAAAGTTCCGTTTGGGCAGCGGATACTTGTCGTAGCTGGAATTCGTCAGTGTGACCGCTTTGATGCCCTGCTTGCGCACGGGGATTTCTCTGCCGTCAATCTCGATGGTCCACTGATTGAGGTTCTTCATCAGGGTGGACACCACCCACTTTTCGCGTTGGCCGTTGTCCACATCGTTCGGGTCGTGGTAGTAACTCACCCCGTTGAGCGTGACAATGTAGCCTTCACCACTGTATTCCGCGGCGATGTCATCCGGCCGACGGGTGTCCTTCATCTGCGGCAGCAGCGTCTTGTTCCAGGTGGAGACATCCGACTCATGCTTGGTCGTCATGGCCTGGAGCATGATGCGCCGCTGGCGGGTGATATCGAGCTGCGAGGTCTCTTCCGTATCCCGCGGCAATGACTCGATCACGGCGCTGAACATCTCCAGCCACGCTTCGCTGTGAATGTCTCTGACGAGGTCCAGTCCTTGTGTCCGCAGAGAATTGACCTCCGCCTCCTTGGCCTCATAGGCACCGGTGTCGGCACCGACCTTGGACGCCAGATCGGTCGCACTTTTCACGCGGCCATCCCAGCGGCCGGGGCTCACCGAACGGTACACGTTGGCATAGGCCACAATCGACAGCCCGACGCCCAGCAGCAACGTGGCGGCGGTCGCCACCGCCCACGGCTTCTTGCTGCGCACCAGTCGCTCGGTACGGATCTCTGGCGGCAACAGCGAAGTCTTGATCGCCGTGCGATCCAGCAACTGCAGGGCGAGTCCGTAAGGGACCACCATCGTCAGAAGGTTGTCGCGGAACAGTGGCTCGGTGGCGACATTGCCCATCAGGTTGGCAAACGCATCCGGCTTTTCGACTGGGTACTGCAGGTTCTGCTGCAGAAACTTTTGCAAACCGGCCAGACGGAAGCCGTTTCCCAAACCAACCACGCGTGCGATTTTGGCGTCCCGATTGACGCTGGCGAAGTAGCCAATCGAACGCTGGACTTCCGAAACGTATTCGTTGAACACCGGTCGCAGTGCCTGAAATACCGCTTTGGGATCGGGAGCCTTGGTCGCGTTGCACTTCAAGTGCTCGGCCTTGGCAAACGTCAGCTTCATGTCCTTCGTCAGAGCCCGGGTGAAGTGATTCCCGCCGACGGGCACATTCCGGGTCCAGATGTTCTTGCCATTGGTCACTAACAGGGTCGTGTTGTCCGTCCCCATGTCGAGACCCAGGACATATTCGCCCGACCCCTCTTCACTGGGCGATTTGATCCCCAGTTGTTCGTAGCACAAATAGTTGTGCATCCCCAGAGGAGCCGTCTGGACCAGATCAATTTCGATCCGCGCTTCCTTGAAGGGATTCAACTGGCGATACACCTGGTCCTTTTTCATGGCAAACAGGCCGACTTCTGCATCCAGCAGAAATCCACCCTGCGTCTCACCGCTCCCCAGCGGCTGGAAGTCCCAGATCACTTCATCGAGCGGGAAGGGAATCTGCTGGCGGGCTTCATACTTGACGATTTCCGCCACCTTGTTGGCCTGCACCGGGGGCAGCTTGATGAACCGGGCCAGCGACGAATTGCCAGGCAGGGCCATCCCGACCGCGTCACCTGTCACGTTGTTGCGCGACAGGAACGTCTTCATGGCCTCGCGGATCAGCTCTTCGGGAATGGCATCCGGTTGCGAAAGAATTTTCGGGTAAGGGATGTAGTCGAAGGCGGTCGCGACGGCCTTCTGGGCCCCTTCATTCCACACCAGCCGAATGGCCTTCAGGCCGGCCTGACCGATTTCGATGCCCCATGCTGCTTTCTTCGCCGCCATTGTGTCGCTCCTCCTCTAACGGTCACTCGGGCAATTCTACCAGCCGGGCATGCCCCACGGACGGCGGGTCGGCCCTGCGTTCAACGGCAGATTGCTCGGGAAATCATCGGTGAAATGTGCTGAGGTGCCGGTGACGACGGGTCTGGTGTGGGCCCGCGACTCCCGGGAACTGGCAGCCCGCTGGGGCTGTGCTTCCAGAAAGTTGTTGCCGGGCGAACGCCGACTGCAGATTTTGACGCTCTCGCCGCGACCACAACCGTGTAATTTCTTACGTTCTGACTCAAAAAATCGCAAAAACTTGTCGGTCCCGCAGAGCATCCGCTGCCGTTCCCGCCATTGGTGTCAACTGTCGATCTGTTCGCAGCCTGAAACCGGGCGACCGAGAACCGAACGGTCGAGGGAGGCGAATTGCCGACCCTGACATCGCTTCCACTTACGGAATCAACGCTCCGGGAGTGCATGCCTGAGACCAGCAGTCGACGCGCAACTGAATGCTACATCAGGAATTGAGAGTTCGCCATCGCCGAAGAGCGGAACTTCCCGCGGCCCGTGCCAGCAGACGACATTTCGAAACGAAGTCAGGAGCACAAGAATCCTCACACGCCGCTTGCGAAATGCCCAACTCGCCGTCGTCACGGCCGTCATCAATCCGTTCGAACAGAGGAGGGCGGAACGGCAACACCCGGACAGGAGCAGGCCCACGGCAGATAAGAAAGAGATATGATCGGAGGCCGCCGGGCTGTTGAAATGGTATCGGTCGGTCCGGCCATTGAACAGAGCGTGTTGATCGATTCTGTGCGCATCTGGCTGATTTTTCGGTCGCAATAAGGGGGTTGAGTGACCACCATCTCCATCTCGGGAGCCCGTGAAAACAACCTCCGGATCGACTCCCTGGAGCTGCCACACAGGAAGATCACGGTCGTAGAAGGCCCCAGCGGAGCGGGCAAGACCACGCTTTTGCGGCGGGTGCTGCTGGCCGAAGCCCGTCGGCGGTTTCTCGCCGCCTCGCAACTCGATCTGGCTCGCCCGGAATTGACGCTCCCCCCAGCCGACGTGGACTCCATTTCGCGATTGCCACCGGTTGTCGACCTGACGGAACTCGCCGATAGCCGCCAATCGCGGTCGACGGTCTCCACGCTGTGCGAGCTGGCGGACCTGCTGGCGAATTTGTACGCCCGGTTTGGAGAACTCACCTGCCTGGGATGCGGCCAGACGGTCCGGGCACGGGACGCCGAGACGTGCGCTGCCGAGTTCGCCGGCCAGGC
>JBGSIP010000268.1:0-5753 GCA_041742495.1 Planctomycetaceae bacterium | reverse complement strand
CGCGTGCCGAACGGCTGGTATTTTCATTGGCCGAAGGGGAAGCGACCGTCATTCTGGAGCATCGCGTTCCCGCGGCGACGTTGCTGGAAGACTTCTCCGCGACGGTCCGCATGAATGTGAACCGACCGGGTGCCCAGGTGGCGCTGCGTGTTGTGTTTCCTGATGCGCCTGCCGCGCCCGGTGAGCCGCCGCTGACGCAGATCTTCAGTGGCGATCGTTACCCGCGGGAAGATCGCTGGTCGGCCGTGACGTGTGTGGCCACAGAACAGAAACTGCTGGACGCACGATTGCAGTGGCGGGCGCAGTTGCCGCCCGATGCCCGCAGCGATCATCGTCAATATGTCGATCGCGTGCTGGTGATTGTGCCGCTGTCGCGCGGGAAGACGGAAATCATGATCGACGAAGTCACGGTGAACCCGTTGATTCCGTATGTCGATGCGGTGGCCGATTCGCAGCCCGCGTTGGTGCCGCAGACCGATTTTGTGATGGATCGGCTGCGGGTCGACAATCGTCCGTTTTTTCCGATTGTGGGCCGGCACACCGGCGAGACGCCGGAGGAGTTGCACGCGCTGGGCTTCAACACGGTGTGGGTCAATGACTTTCGGGATGCCTCTTTGCGGCAGAACCTGTTTGCCCTTGGATTGTGGTCGACTGCGACGCCGCCGAGCATCAAGGGGGAGGATGGCCGCATCCTGCCGGCGTCGGCAGCCAGCCTGGTTCCGTTTGATCGCAGCTTTGACGACATCCTGTTCTGGTCACTGGGAAATCGACTGACGGCGGACGATCGCGACACGGTGCTGACATGGTCGGATCAAGTGCGGGCCGCCGATCGTCGTCGTCGCCCAATGGCGGCGGATGTCAAAGGGAATGAGCTGCTGTTTTCGCGCGATCTGAACATGGTTGGTACGTCGCGCCATGTGCTGCACACCGATACCACGCTGGGGGAGTATCTGCGTGAAATCCGGCTGCGGACCGAACAGGCCGAACCGGGCACGTTCATGATGACCACGCTGCAGTGCGAGCCGTCGCCGACGCTCAATCATGGTCGCGCCGAAATGGGGGCCGCAGCGTTGACGGTGGAACCCGAGCAGCTTCGCCAGCAGGTGTATGCGGCGCTGGGGGCGGGGGTCCGCGGCCTGTGCTATTGGACGACAACTCCGCTGCGCGAATCTGACCCCACCACGCGTGAGCGCGCCCTGGCGGTTCAGTTGCTCAATGCGGAAGTGCGACTGCTGGAGCCATTCCTGGCCACGGCGACCTTTCACGCGCGGATTGCCGGACGAGTGCGCAGCGGTGGCAACGACGGGGCGACGACACTGGCTTCGTTCAGTGCGTCCGCTGCCCGGACCGAGGCACCTGTCGACCCCGATCGTGGTCCGTGGGCTTCGGTATTTCGGACCGATCATGGGTGGTTGATTCTGCCGATGTGGCTGGACCCGTTTGATCAGTATGTGCCCGGTCCGGGCGTGGGCAAGAACGTCACGTTTGTTGTGGACAATCTCCCGGAAGCGACTTTCGCGTGGGAAGTCTCCACCACGGGGGTCCGTCCGGTGCCGACCCGCAGAGTGAGCGGCGGCGTGGAGTTGTCCTTGGAGCGGCTGGATCAGACGAGCATTCTGATTGCGTCGTCAGACATTGCGCTGGAGAAGATTCTCGAAGAACGGGTCCGTGGCATTCGCGATGCCGCCGCCACCAAGCAGATTGAACTGGCCGCAGCCAAGCTGGCCCGTGTGGAACAGGTGGAGGCTGAACTGGCGAGTCTGGGCATGGCGTCGCACAATCAGGCGGGACTGCTGGCCGCCGCGCGCGACCAGATTCAGCGCGGGCGTTCGTTTGCCGACCGTGGTGAACCGCCGGCCGCTGCGTTTGCCGCGAGTCAGGCCGCGGAATTTCTGCGGCGGGCCCAGCGTCAGTCGTGGCAGCAGGCGGTGATCTCCCGCTCGAATGTGACGGCCAGCGACCACACATTGTGCTATAGCACGCTGCCAGACTACTGGCGGTTGATGGCGCGGTTGGCCACTTATGAAACGGTGTCGGTTTCGGCTGGGTGGCTGTCCGGGGCCTTTGAAGTGACAGATGGACCGGCCCGCGACGGCTGGCTGCAATCGGTCACACCGGTGAAGAGTGTGCTGCCGCGAGTCGAACTGGCGACGACAGCGGCCCGCGGTGGCCGGTACGGGTTGCGGATTTCGGCCGGGCAGTTGGAAGGGGAAGAGCCTCCCGCGATCTGGCCGGGACCGGCGATCAAGCTGCTCAGTCCGGCGGTGGCCGTGGAGCGAGGCGACGTGGTGCATGTGAGTTTGTGGGTGCGGATCCCTCGCAATCTGGCGGGGACTCATGAGGGGTTCCGCGTATATGACAATGCTTATGGTCCAGTGTCCGGAGAACGGCTGACAGAAGCTTGTGACTGGCGACAATTGGAATGGATTCGCGAGATGCCGGCAGCCGGTCAATGGCGATTCTGTTTTGAGCTGGGAGCGCTGGGTCAGGTTTTTGTCGATGACGTGAATGTCCAGATTTTGCGTCCCCCGCTGACACTGGATGGCCCTGCTCCAGAGAGTGAGTTGCCAAGTGTGTCGCCCGAAGTGGGACCCGCTCCGCGGGAAGGCGGCGGCCCCTTGGAATTCCTCGATCGCTTCCCTACATTATGGCCCGCTCCCGGGCGGGAAGCGGCTCCGCGCGGAGAGTGACACGGGGTGCGCAACCGCCAGGCAAGCCACGATCTGAGTCGCCAGCCCCGAGCCCGTGCCCATTCGTCGTTCACGACTGGCCCATCCTGTTGATCGCTGGCGTATGCTGGTGACCCCGACGTGGTTGGCCTACCGTACTTTGGGCGGCTTGCTGAGGGCGTGTCTGTCGTGAGCCTGCTCCATTTGGGCGTTTTGCTGTGGACGTGATGTGAACCTATCGTGGCTGTGGCCGGTGCTCGGCGAAGGTCACGGTGACAACGCTGCCGATTCGCGACCCCCGACCTGATATTGAGGAACTTGCAAGATGCCAATCGCCACACCCGCCCAGTACGCGGCCATGCTGGATGCCGCTCAACAGGGGGACTATGCCTATCCGGCGGTGAACGTCACCTCCATCATCACACTGAACGGCGCTCTGAAGGGCTTTGCCGACAAAAAGTCGGACGGCATCATTCAGGTCTCCACCGGTGGCGGCGCGTTTGCTTCTGGCGTGAGTGTGAAGGACGAAGCGTTTGGCGCCATCGTGCTGGCCGAAGCCGCCCATCGCCTGGCTGAGAAGTACAACATTCTGGTTGGGCTGCATACCGATCACTGCCAGCCTAAGAAAGTGGACAGCTTTCTGCGTCCGCTGATCAAGGCGACAGCGGAACGCCGCGCCGCGGGCCAGGGAAACTTGTTCCAGTCACACATGCTCGATGCGTCGGAACTGCCGTTGGCCGAGAACATCAAGCTCTCGCAGGAACTGTTGGACCTGTGCGCTGCGAACGAGATCATTCTCGAAGTGGAAGCAGGCGTGGTGGGTGGCGAAGAAGATGGCGTCGATCATGGCGACGCTCCGGCCGAGAAGCTCTACACCACTCCGGGCGATATGCTGGCGGTGTATGAAGGGTTGCAGGGGCGGGGCCGCTATATGTTTGCCGCGACGTTTGGCAACGTGCATGGCAGCTACAAGCCGGGGGCCGTCAAGCTGCGGCCCGATATTCTCAAGCAGGGTCAGGATGCCGTCATTGCCAAGTACGGCAAGCAGGCCGAGTTCGACCTCGTCTTTCACGGGGGGTCCGGCACGCCGACCGAACAGATTCGCGAAACGCTCAGCTATGGCGTCGTGAAAATGAACATCGACACCGACACGCAGTATGCGTTCACCCGGCCGATTGTCGATCACGTGATGAAAAACTACGACGGTGTGCTGAAGATCGACGGCGAGATCGGCAACAAGAAGCTGTACGATCCGCGGTCCTACCTGAAGGCGGCCGAAATCGGCGTGGCGGCCCGGTTGAGTGAAGCCTGCGACGACCTGCTCTCCACCGGTAAGACGATCTTCGGCAAGGTCTGACGGACCGCTGCCAACAGGGAAGCCTGTTTGGCCGCTTGATCCATGCCACGATCACTTGGCAGCCAGTCGCAGGCCGTTTGCTGGCGACTGGCTGCTGTTGTTTTTTGGCCGTCATACCCTGCTGGGGTGTGCTGGCCGGTGCGTTCGTTCGATGGCTGGCGACAGCAGCGGACGTTGGACACGTCGGATCGGTGTCAGATCGACTTCAGATACTCCAGCAGTGACTCGCGTGCTCGGGGAGTGAGGGCCGCCGGATAATTGTGCCCGGCGGCAGATTTGCCCGGCTGGCTGGTATCAAAGTACCGCCGTTGATCGCGCGGGGGCAGGCGAGTCGGTAGTTGAGGATCAGTTTCCACGGTGAGACCTCCGCGGACATGGTCGTAGTCGGGGCTGGTGCGTTGCCACACAGTCGGTCGCGATTCCGGGTACAGCACGTGCCACAAGGTGGGGACGGAGCCATTGTGGAAGTACGGCGCTGACGCCCAGATGCCCGTCAGCGGAGGGGCCACATAGCCATCGCAGTCGACGCGCACTTCGTCGGCACCGAACCGGCTGAGCCAGCCCGTGTGCATCCACTCGCGATGTTCTCGCGTCAAGGCGCGACTGCGAACCGGGTCGGTCTGCACATCCGCCAGGGGGATGGTCACCTCAGGATACGACTCGCCGGGGACTCCGTGGCATTGAGCGCAGTGATCGGCAAAGACCAACCGGCCTGCAGCGGCGAGATCGGCATCGATGTCCGCCGGATAAGCCGGGGGCTCGACCGATTCGATCCAGGCCAGGATGTCGGCAAAATCAGACTCCCAGGACTCCATGCGCGTACGATCGTTTTCGGGCAGCATGACAAACTGCATGATGACGCGCGGCGTCTTGGGAGCGAAGCCGTCGATGTACAGATGCGATTTGTGTTTCACATTCCAGAACGGCGGAGCATCCATGTCGTGATGCTCAAACGGGGGAATTGGCTGACTCAGATCGACAGTCATATCGGGGCGTCGCAAGGCCCCCAAAATGACTCCAAAGGCGACGGCGTTGGTCGTGCCGTGAGTGGTCGCCAGCGGGAGCGTGAGGGTCGCATTGTCGAGGTGCGACAACGGTTTGAACGTGAGCAGTTTTGTCACTCGCACGTCTTCGGTGAGTGTCTGCAGTGCCGTGCGATTGTTGCCCAGTCCCGGCCATGGCTGCTGACCCAACTGGCCGGCGTGGCAGGCCAGGCAGTTCATGCTGTACTGACCATCGCTGCGCTGCACATAACCAAGCGGCTGTGACGGATCGTCTGTCCGGGGTGTCATTCCGTAATACTGCAGCACGCGAGCCCGTTGTTCCGCGGCGGGGAGTTGGGGCATGTCTCGCCGATCTGCCAGCGGCCACCGGTGCCACACGTCTTGCAGCGTGTCCTCGTCAAAATCGGGGGGCAGATAGGACCGCTGATGCAGCAGCCAGGCTCCCCGTTCGGCAGCCGTCAACGCACTCCAATCGTCGGGGCGTGGTGGATTGCTGGCCAAACCCCCATCGGCGGCACGCACGTCGACGATTCCGCCGAGACTGCCCAGCAGCCACAGCGCAGTGATCCCCGCGATCAACCAGCCTCTCCGCACGCGCTTGCTCCTTGATGGCACCACAAACCCGCCGCAAAAACGGACGCCTGCAGATCTTCGTCTCGCCGGACGGAATGCGACCAAACCTCGCTGGCAACAGTCTTTCTTGCCCCGCGATTTGTCGTCCTC
>JBGSIP010000267.1:0-9263 GCA_041742495.1 Planctomycetaceae bacterium | reverse complement strand
ACTCGTCCGTGGCCGGTTCCAGCGGCAGCGGCACTTCGGTCTCGCTGGTGGACTGCGCCGACTCTGTCGCGACCGACACGGCACCGGAAGGATTCAATGCGCTGTGGGCGGGCTCAGCCGCGCCACGATCATCGAGACCATCTACGGCAGCCGGCGTGAGCAGCGTACGGGCCAGCAGTCCTTCGGGCACATCGGCGGTGTCGCGGGAGAGCCATTCCATGCCAAGTGCAAGAATCACCACGACCACACTCGCCAATAGCACGCCCAGGTTGCGCTCATAGAACGGCACCAGCGGCGCGGGTGCCGGTGTCTGCCAGACCACAGCGTCTCCGGGGAAACCTTCGAGTCCGAGTTGGCCGGCAATGCGGACCAATTCGGCCACCACTTCTTCGGCCGATTGCGCCCGCCGCTCCGGTCGGGCTGCCATCATGCGCAGCACCAGATTCGCGAGTTCGTCTGGCACATCGGGTACCCGCTGCCGCACATCGGGCGTGTTGCTCCCTTGATGATCCAGCAGCTTCTGCAGCACAGTCCCTTCGGCATACGGGGGCTCGCCCGAGAGCATGTGAAACATCGTGCAGCCCAGCGAATAGATGTCCGACCGGACATCCGCCAGCCGCGGATCCTTCGCCTGCTCCGGCGAGATGTAGTCAAACGTCCCCAGAGTGGTGCCAGCCACCGTCAGCTCGCGGGAGCCCAGATGGTCTTGCGAGGCACGCGCTAGCCCCCAGTCCACCAGCTTCGCCCGGCCATTGGGCAGCACGATGATGTTGGAAGGCTTGATGTCACGATGCACGACCCCTGCCGCGGCGGCATGCTGCAGCGCCGTGCCAATTTGAATGGAGTAGCTCACGGTCTCTTCGGGCGTCAGTCGTTGCTGCCGAGTGATGAGGTCCCGCACGTTGACCCCGTCGACAAACTCAAACGCAATAAAGTGCAGTCCGTGTTCTTCTCCCACGGCAAACACCCGCGCCACGTTTTCGTGATTCAGTCGCGCAGCGGCGCGGGCCTCATTCCGAAACCGGGCAATGGCGGAGGGTTCTCGCGACTGGACGGGAGAGAGCACCTTCAGCGCCACGGTGCGATCGAGACTTTCATCGACGCCGCGGAAGACGGCCCCCATCCCCCCCACGCCGATCCGTTCGTGAACCTCAAAGGGCCCGAAGCGCAACCCGGCCAAATCGCGCACTTCGACCTCAACCCCGTCCGGCGGAAAGAGCCGAGAGGCGATGGACGATCGCGAAGAGGTCACCACAGCGGGACCGCCGCCGCTGCCTGGGGGCAAGGGCGCACTCTCCCTGCGCTCGGGATTGATGACGGTTTTGCCGCCGTCAAAATCCCCAGCCGCCAGCGGTTGGTAAGCCGTGCTTGGTTTGGGAGGTACAGACATGGTTTCTGATTCTGCCGGTCTGCTCGCGGAATCCCCGACCGGCCTGTGTCACAGGTGTCGCGAATCGACACTGTACAGGCAGCCACACATGCTGCTCGCGGCTGCACTCTCAGTTATAGACGCCACGCAGCGGAGCAGGGCGCGGGAACTTCCAGAGGGATCGGAAAATTCAGCAGGAAATGTTGCTCGGGACGCCGGACAAATTGTCGCGGCGATGAACCAAGGCCGGCTCCGGCCCGCCCACCCATCGCGCAAGCCGTTGCCAGGAAATGCGTTACACGCAGCCAGCCAAGGGGGAGTTTCCAGGCGAAACCGGACTGATCTGGAAATCGTCTCGTCGGTTAGCCGCCGTTGGCGATCCGGTCCACATCGTTCTGGATCGACTGCAGCAATCCGCTCAATCGCAACCGCACGGTGGCCGAGACGCGGTCGTTGGCCAGCAGATCCGAAGCCTGATCGCGGAGAGCGACGGGGTCGGGATGCGATTCCCCATCGCCGTCGTGAAAATGTCTCGCCAGGCGGTTGAGGTTCTTGGCCATCGGCACAATGCCAGAGTCCATCTTCTGCGACAGCTCACGGATCAGGCGTTCGGCCTCCGTCAGCTTTTCGCGCAGGGTCAGTCGCTCGAACTGTTCGCAGTCTTTGTTCATGAGCATCCAGTTTTCGGGGCAGATCCGTCATTAGACGGAGAGACTTCAGCCCGGTCAACGGGATTGCCCGGGTTTCCACACTGATTCAATCGGTTGCTGGCCTTACGTCTGGCGGGCCAATCACGACTCGCCGGCGGCACCTGTTGGCGACTGGGCCTGCCTTTCCGCTCGGTCCTCGGCGGCTTCGGTGGGTCGCGTGCTGGCGTCCGCCGGTCACTGGACGTCCAATTTCACCCTGCTCTGCCTACCTGGACCACCTGCGGCGGTTGACAGACGACCAAAACTTGTCGAACGTGCGGCGATGCGCATCCTGATCCTTTCCGACGTCCACTCCAATTGGCCGGCACTTGCGGCGATCCAGGAATCGTTTGACGCCTGCCTGTTCGTCGGAGATCTGGTCGACTACGGCACGAATCCGGTCCCCTGCCTGAACTGGCTCATTGCAAACGCCACGGCTGCGGTGCGAGGCAATCATGATCACGCCGTGGCGCAGCGGATTCGCTCGGCCGGTGATCGTGGATTTCGACGTCTGGCGGCCGCCTGCCGCGATCTGCACTGGCAACTGCTGGACGCCAATCAGTTGAAGTTCCTGGGGCGACTGCCCCTCACGAAAACCATTGAACTGGATGGCCGTCGCTTCTATCTGGTTCACGCTTCGCCGCGCGACCCGCTCGACGAGTATGTCGAGGAATCCGCGGACGCGTGGGAGCGTCGCCTCAAGGGGATCGACGCCGATATCATCTGCGTGGGGCACACGCATCGCCCGTTTGCGATGCAGGTCGGCACGCAGTTGCTGGTCAACCCCGGGAGTGTCGGTCAACCTCGCGACGGCGACCCGCGCGCGTCCTATGCCATCTATGAAAACGGTGCCGTCACCATTCGCCGGGTCGCCTACGACGTCGAAGCCACCATCGATCAAATGCGAACAGTCGGGCTCGATCCGTGGGTGGTCGAACTGGCTGGTCTGGTGCTGCGCACTGGCGGGGCCATCTCGCGCGAAGAAATGGACGCCATCCGTTAACAGAGACCGCGGCCAACAGGGGTCTCAGGATTTCAGACGGGGACCTGCATTGCAACGCGTGCCCGTGCTCCCTAGAACCAAGTCCGCGGCAGTGGCCCGCCGGCCATCACGGACATCCGTTTCAACGGGCCTCGCAATCGACGGGATGGGGAAAGAGCAGCGCAATGTCGTTTTCCACGGTGCGATGGGGCATTCTGGGCACGGCCCGCATTACAGCCAAGGTCGCTCCTGCGATGCAGTTGGCCAGGGGATCGCAGATTGCCGCGATCGCCAGTCGATCCCACGACAAGGGTTCCGCTTGGGCCCGGCAGTATGCAACGGCCGAGCACCCGATTGCGGTCTTCGACAGTTACGAGGCGCTGCTCGCCGCTGACACGATCGACGCGGTCTACATTCCGCTCCCCCCTTCGCTGCATCACGAATGGACGATCAAGGCGGCCCGCGCGGGTAAGCATGTGCTGGTCGAAAAACCGCTGGCCCGCTCCGCGGCCGAAGGCGAAGAGATGCTCGCGGCCTGCCGCGAACACAACGTGCAACTGATGGACGGCGTGATGTGGTATCACCACCCCCGCCGGGCTGCTCTGGTGGCTGCGGCACACGACAAGGCCAAGCTGGGCGCGCTGCGTCGCGTGACCTCGGCCTTCACGTTTTGCTACCACGAGCTTCCGCAGCAGGAGTTCCGCCTGACGCGCGAGCATCTTGGCGGCTCGCTGTATGACCTGGGCTGGTACAACGTCGGCCTCACACTGCAGATGTATCGGGAACTTCCGCAGCAGGTGTGGGGCACCGCCCGCTGGCACAACGATGTCGACATGAACTTCTCCGGCGTCATGTGGTTCGCCAACGACCGCATGTCGAGTTTCGACTGCGGATTCGACACCGGCTTTCGCAATTGGATGGAAGTCGCCGGCACGCATGGCTCCCTGGTCTGCGATGACTTTGTGCAACCGTGGGATCACCAGCGCCTGCGGTACTGGGTGCATGACGAACGGGGCAAAACGGAAGAGGTCCACGTTCCCGGAGGACACCAGATTGTGCTGATGATCGAGGACTTCTGCGCTCTGGCGCGCTCTGGCCGCTGCGATCCCCAGTGGGGCCAACTGTCGATTGACACACAGCGCGTCTGCGACGCCCTCGATCGATCCGCGCGAGCCGGCCAACCCGTCACGCTGTGATCCGCGAGGGTGCAGTCCGCTTGCGGATGACAACATTGCCACCCGCGAGCGTGCATCGACGTCAGTCCAACTGACCGGCGATGGGAATCGGGCGTTCCTGCACCAGAATGACCCAGCCGGAATCGAGCGTGCTGCCGTCCATCTGCGACACATGCACTGGCTCGACGGCAGCCACCCAGTCCCCGGAAAACCGCTCATCGAGTTGCGAGAACGGATCTGAGTGCCCGTAGAGGGTGTATGGAGCGGAGGGACGGTCGGCGTTCACTCGCAAAGTCCGCACCTCGTCCAGCGTTTCGAGCATGTCATTCGAAACCCGCACTGGGTTCCAGGCCTTGCTCGATTTCTTCAGATGATCCTGATTCACGTCATCCAGATGCCGGTGGGCCAGCACCAGACCGCTTTTGCCAGCCCAGTCCGGTCGGGTGTCGACGAGGACCGCAAACCGGTCCGCAGTGGTCGGGAGCCGCAACGCGTCGAACTCCCCAATCGCGACGCTCATGGTGAGTACGCCCCGCACTTCCCCGGCGGCATTCTTGACGGGCACCGAGAACGTCACCGTCATGCGCTGCTCGATCGTGGTGCAGTAGACCGCGGAAATGTGCGGCTCGGCGAGTGGCTCGGGGGGCGGACTCTGGCCCGGTCCAAACGCGGCCGGATCGAGATCGACCGATCCGCCATGAAAGTACGTCCGGTACGCAAACGAGTTGCCGACGTTCTTGTCGATGCCGTCCGCCGCCACGCGCTGCTGCTGAACGCCATTGGCATCGAGCATCGTCCACGCGGTCGCCGGGGTCGACGCATCGGCTTGATTCTTCCAACTCGCCAGCCACTCGTTCAATTTGCGTCGCGTGCGGATGAGCGCCTGCGGGTTGTTCGCGCTCGCGGCAATTTCATCCAGCAACTCAACCGCCTCCGGATCGCGGGCGGCACTGGAGAGAATCTGCCAGCGACCTTCGATCTCACTGGCCAGATAGCGTGACGCAAACAGGGCCGCGGTATTCAGGCTTTGCTCGCGCGTGTTCTTGGCGTCGACAAATGCGGCGTGCTCATTCGCGGCAATCTGGGCATACACGGCGGCAAACCCGAGACTCCCAACCAGCAACAGAATCAGGCTCCCCACGCCAATCATCGCCGCCTGTCGATGCCGGCGCACCAGTCGTGTGAATCGCTGCGAGGTCGGCTCCTGATAGGCCGAGACCGGCTCGTCCGCCAGAAACCGCTCGATATCTTCCGCCAACGCGTTGGCCGTGTCGTATCGCGCGGCAGGATCGAGGTGCATCGCCTTCAGGCAGATCGCCTCCAGCGGCCGCGCGATCCAGGACCGCACCGAGCGCGGCTTGGGAAAATCTCCCTTGAGCACGGCAGCCCGCAAGGACATCAGGTTGGTGCTGGGGTCGAACGGCGTTCGACCGGCAATCATGCGGAACAGCGTTGCCCCCAGGCTGTAGATGTCCGAAGCGGGCGTGAGATGGGCATCAAACGTGTGTTGCTCAGGACTCATGTAAACCGGGGTCCCGCCTCCGGTGGCCGACGAGGGGGACGCGGAATCGTCGCTCTTGGGCACCAGTGAGACTTCGCCGCTTGAACGGGCCGTTTCGTCCCGGCCCACATACATGGCCAGGCCCCAGTCGAACACAATGGTCTCGCCAAAGCGACCCAGCATGATGTTCGCCGGCTTCAGATCGCAGTGAATAATGCCCCGATTGTGCGCATAGGCCAAGGTCTGGCAGACACCCACAAACCGGCTGAGCATGCGGCGGAACCGCACAATGGCATCTCTGCTGCGGGGGCCATCGGGATTCTCGCGATGAAAATCCTCGATCTCCTCGTGCAGCGTGCGCCCTTCCATCAGCCGCATCGTGTAGCAGGGAGCCGTCTGCGAATCTTGAGCAATGCCGTGTACAGGCACCACACCGGGGTGATCCAGTCGACTGGTGATTTCCGCTTCCATGCGGAACTGCCGCACCTGATCGGGCCGGGAGAGATGCTGACGCTGAATGAACTTGACCGCCACAGGACGATGCAGCCGCGAGTCGTATCCGCGGTAGACGATCCCCAGGCCCCCCTTGGCGAGATAGTCAAGCTGGGTAATGACGGTCTCCAGCCGGACTTCGCTGGGAGCGACGTCCGTGGCAGGGGAGACGACTTTGTCAGACAGGCGCGCGATTGTGCCGCTGCTCAACTCCCGGTTGATTTTCCGCAGACGATCCATCCGCGCCTGCAGTTCGGGCAGCAGGTGAGGATGGCTCTGGCACAACGACTCTGCCGAAACCGGGTCCCCCTGTTCGAGAGAGACTTCCCACCGATCGAGCATCTCCTCGATCAGTTCGCTCGAGTTTGTGTCAAAGACCACCGCGTCGACCTCCCCCGCCCCACACTGGTACCGGGCGAGCACCCCCACGGAGAGTTTTCCGCGGTACTCGCGACCATGACAAACCGTGGGCAGACGGGAACCCCGGCGGCTGTTCCGCCGCCCCCCACGTTCCCGCCCCAACCGGTCTGCCAACTGCGTCACGGATTCTACCAGACGTCCTGTGCCGGACGAAGAGGGAGCCTCGCATCAGGATTATTTTCGCCTGATCGGGTCCTCAGTTGCGGATTTCTCCCCGCGGTCCCTCGATTCACGCCACACCACAAATTCACCGGTCCCCCGAATCCACCGAAGAAACAACCTCCTACTTGAAGAAGTCCGCAGCCCCCTCGGGGGCGCAGCGGACAACCCACGGCTTCTCCCCCCTCGTGGGGACCACTGACTCACAGACTCCCTGTGGCAAGCTGCCGCAGGCACAATCCCCCTGCGGGGGTTAGGTGCCGCGGGTGTTGCCGAATTGTTCGATGTGTAGTCGTGGTGAGAAGTTCCAGCCGTGCTGGTGGGCCCAGGCAGCGACGGGGGCCGAGCGCAGGGCGAGTTCCTCGCGGGAGCGGGCTTCTGGCATCAGCCAGACTTGGCCGGGGTCGAGTTCGGGAAAGGAAGCGATGTACTGGCTGATTTCGGGCAGATCGGCGGCGGATTGGACGACGAATTTGAGCTGGCAGTCATAGTCGCGCAACAGGCGGCGGATGACGGCCGGCCGATGCCGATCCCGATTGTGACGGCTGGCGGCTGGCCCGCCGACGGGGACTGAATTGGTCAGTTTGGGGCTGATGGACATCAGATGGCAGGTGACCGGTCGATCGATGGTGCCCGCGGTTTCGACGGTGATGGTAAAGCCCGCCGCCGTGAGGGCGGCCGTCAGCGGGACGACAGCCGGCTGCAACAGTGGCTCGCCACCGGTCACGACCACATGTGCGGAGGCGGCGAGTGAGAGGCCTGCGAGGATGTCGGCGATTGAGAGTGCGGCCCCTTCGGGCTGCCAGGAGGAATAGGGAGTATCGCACCACGCGCAGCGCAGGTTGCAGCCGGTCAGTCGCAGAAAGTGCGACGACTGTCCCGCCAGCCGGCCTTCGCCCTGAACGGAGAGAAACTGCTCACAAATCACGACCTGTGATTGAGCGACGACTTGGGCGTGCATGGCGGACGAAGTGCTGCTCGCACGCAGAGGAATCACGGCCTCATCCATTCTGTGACTGTCAACCAATTTCTGCTGCTTGTTTCGGTGTCGTGAGAGTGATTCGGATACCGCCGCCCGCTTGTGGAATTCTGTCCGCACAGCCCCCCCGTGCTCGCTACTGGCCATGGTGGTCCAGCGTCTTTGATCTACGGCAAAGTCAGCGGAGAGACCATTCAACCTCCACCAGCCGGCAAGCAACTGTCCGATGTCACCCGTGGTTTGTAGTGATCGCTCTCCTAGCAGCCCCTTGACAACGACAACCTGAGGCAAATCAGGGTGCCACTGGCTTTGCCAACGCCCTACTCTTGCGAGGGGAGAACAACACAGGCAGAACTAGTGGCACCCTGATTGCGGTTGTGTTGGCATCGTTCAACAGGCAGTTAGTCGGCTGACTATAGAGGGAGCGCCAACTGAATTTGCACGGGCGATCACTTGAACTTGAATGGCTTCACTTCTGGCTTGATATTGCGTCGGGCTGACTTGAACGTCGGGTCGTCCGGATTGTAGATCGGAAAATACCCTGGCTTGGTATTGATGATCAGCGGAGAATTCTTTTCGGAGTGGGCACTCTCACCGTAAGGCCCTTGATTCTTGCTGCGGAATCTGTACTTGGCGTAGTCAATCAAGTGGCCAGCAATGTTGACCAGGTCATCGATGGGGTGGCGTTCAAGCTGAACCCAGGTCCCGTTTTTGACCTTGCCGAACAGAATTGTATGACTCAGCGGACCGTCAATGTGGTATTGATCGCCATCGGATGAATGCGACGAGTGTCGACTCTTGGCGGACGGCATCTGCTTCCAGTCGTCGTAGCGAGCTCCTTGATCGCCAATGCGGACGTACGCACCGCGCAATACCTCACCGACAAATCTCTGGATCTCCGGAACTTCAAAGAGCACGCGGAGTACGTCCGCTTCGTCGGGGGCCGCACGCTTGACGTTGAGCAGGGCTTTTTGCTTCTGGTCATTAGCGAGGTCCGATTTCGAGATCATCTGCTGCAACGTACTCATGGGAATCCAAGCTCCTCTGCGATCGAGTTCTGGCCTTGCCACGGTGCAACCGAAGTGCTTTCCGGCCTCAACAAGCCCCCATGGCGCTGATGTCTGCCATTAGTTGCCCGCCCAAGCGAGGGTTTCCATCGGACCGACGCCGATCGTCGTGGTTTGCCGCAGCGGGAACTCTGCCAGCAGATCACGGATGTCGTCGCGCGTCACGCCAGCGATGGTGTGCAGGTCATCTTCGACACTGCGATATTCGCCCCGCAGCAGCCAGTTGCCCCCCAGTGATGACAATCGCCCCATCGGCCGCTCGCCGCGCAGCACGACCCGGGCGGCGACTTTGCTTTGGGCCTGTTCCAGTTCCGCCAGCGTCACGCCATTCGCATTCACATCGGCATAGATGGCGGCGATGCGCTGGAGGTTGGCTTCCATGTCGGCCGGTTCGCAAGAGACGTACGCCAGATAAGCGGCCACCTGGTCA
>JBGSIP010000266.1:0-1913 GCA_041742495.1 Planctomycetaceae bacterium | reverse complement strand
ATTCAGTGCGGTTTCTGCTGGTTCAGTTTCGAGCTTCATTGGGAGAGCGTGCCGGTAATGACGTGTGTGCGCTGACGTACAGACGCAAGCCGGCTGCAGTTGCAGAATCTAGATGGCTAAACGGAAGATCCGGATGTATCGCAATTGATTGTCGATAACCGGCTGCCGGGAGCAAACAGGGCAAAGGCTCACTGTCGCTTTGCTGTAATCCACACGATCCAAAGCACTTTTAAGGAGACTGAGCATGAAACTGCATACCAAACTTACGCTGGGACTGATTTCCTCACTGTTTGTAGTGAGCCTCGCAACGGCCGGCACGAAAATGGGCCCGTATCATTATGGAATGGGCTGTGATGGCATGGGCATGATGTCAGGCGACATGAAGATGGATCCCGTCGCCCGCGCAGAAAAACATCTTGGCGAGCTGAAGGCCAAGCTCAATCTCACGGCAGCCCAGCAGCCAGCCTGGCAGACATTCTCCGGACACGTAAACGATCAAGCCAAAAACATGGCAGCCATGCGGGATCAGATGAGGGACAACGCCCAGTCCATGCCGAAGAAGACCGCGCCGGAACGGATGGCGAAGATGGCGGAATGGATGAAGGACCGGGCGCAGAACATGGACAAGATGGCAGGCGCTGTCAAAACCTTCTATGCCACGCTCACCCCCGAACAACAAGCGAACTTCGACACGGTGCAAATGAGCAATATGGGCCGCTGGCAGTAATCGTAATTTCCCGGCCATTCGAGGTAATTGGAGGGTAGCCGGGAGCGGCTTGTACAAGCGGACGGTGGATGGCACTGATCGCGCGGGCTGTCATGCTGCACGCGGATCGTGGTCATGGCGAAATCCTGAAACCGGAATGCCCCTGAACGGGCGAATGAATCATGACTAGCGCACTCTGGTTTCTGCTTGTGGGCGGACTGTTGCTCGCCAGGGGCTTGACGGCTTCGATACTCAAGCGCCTGCCGGTTACCCCCGCCATCATCTATCTGGCGGTGGGCCTGCTGGTCGGGCCGACGGTGCTCAACGTATTTCACTTCAATCCGCTCAAGGAATCGGCACTGCTCGAAGTGCTGACCGAAGTGGCGGTGCTGATTTCGCTGTTTTCCGCCGGGATCAAAATGCCCGTGCCGGTCAGCCTCGCCCGCTGGCGCCCCCCGATTCTGCTGGCAACGGTATCGATGGCGGTCAGCGTTGGACTGGTCGCGGCTTTTGCCTGGTATGTACTCGGTCTGCCCCTGGGCGCGGGCATCTTGCTGGGCGCGATCCTGGCCCCCACCGATCCGGTGCTGGCGACCGACGTGCAGATTCGTCATCCCGGTGACCGCGACCAGCTCCGCTTCACCCTGACCTGTGAAGCGGGCATGAATGACGGCAGCGCTTTTCCGTTCGTGATGCTGGGGCTGGGATTGCTCGGGCTGCATGAGCTCGGTGAATTCAGCCTGCACTGGGTGCTGGTCGATGTGCTGTGGGCCACGCTGGCGGGAATCGCCATCGGGGTCGTTTCCGGCGCTGCATTGGGCCATCTTGGATGGAAGCTGCGCAGCGTGCCCAACGAGCACACCCTGATGGACGACTTCCTTGGACTCGGCCTGATCGGTGTGGTGTATGGCCTGAGTGTGCTGGTGGGTGCGTGGGGATTTCTGGCGGTATTTTTCGCTGCCGTCGCCCTGCGCCAGACCGAGCTCAAACTCGCCGGCGCCGCTCAGAGTTCCCCGAGTCAACCGCAACCCGAGCGCATCGAAGCGGAAGCTGCAAACGCATGTCCTGAAACCTGCCCGGACGCGCCGCCGCCGACCGTCAGCGGCGGCTCGCTGGTATTCAAGGAACATCTGGAGCGGCTCTCGGAATTGATGCTCGTCCTGCTGATCGGCGGCACGCTGTTTCTCGATTCCTGGAGCTGGCGGGC
>JBGSIP010000265.1:0-6197 GCA_041742495.1 Planctomycetaceae bacterium | reverse complement strand
CTGGTGGCAGGGGGCGAGCCGACGGTGACGCTGTCTTCCGGGCCGGGGCCACGACTGGGAGGCCGGAATCAACAGGTGGTGCTCGCAGCGGGTATCGCCGTGCTGGAGGACGAAGGGGCGCTGGCCAGTTGCGATTGGGCCCTGCTGTCGGGGGGCACAGATGGGGAAGATGGTCCCACGGATGCTGCCGGGGCGATTCTCGATCGACAGGTGCTGCAGCGGGGCCTGCTGGCCGGCCTGGTGCCCCGCGACCATCTGGAGACGAACAATGCCTATCACTTCTTCGATCGGGCCAACGGGTTGGTGAAGACAGGGCCCACGCACACCAACGTGATGGATTTGCGAGTCGCTGTGCTCCGCCCCGGCAGATAGCACCTGGCGCAGCACGAGCCGCTTGGAGCGAGTGGGGTCGACTTGCGTTGGATTGGGCGGGGCTGGGGAAGATCACAGAAAATGGGTCGTCGGGCGAGCGGAAACGGACTGCGACAGAATGTCGGGGGGCGGGAGCGGTCGCGTCGAGCGGCATCGCTACAATCTGCCGCGTGGGTCTGAGTGACCCAGCAGTGTGCCCTCCAGGGGCGTGTTTGGCAGTGTTGTGCCTGTGATGACGGCGGCTGGGTGAGGCTGCTTGGCTGCTGTTCCGCGTGCCTTTGATGAGTGTGTCTGCATGATCCGGATAGATTCCTCTCGCGCTGCTATGACTGCTGGTGACTGGTCACCTGAGGCGGCAGACCTGCCCGGGGCTTCTCCCGCGGCAGCAGAGAACTCGCAGGTTGACAAATCGGGCGAACGCGTGCGGGCCATGTTTGGGCAGATTGCGCCGCGGTATGACTTGATGAATCACGTGCTGTCTGGCGGCGTCGATGCGTGGTGGCGCTGGTACACAGTTCGCAAGGTGATGAACGAATACGACGGGCCGGTGCTGGATGCCTGCACGGGGACCGGAGACCTGGCGATTGCGTTTTGGAAGTATCGCCGCCGTGCCATGCGCGTGGTGGGGACGGATTTCACCCCGGAGATGCTGGAGATTGCACGCGACAAGGCGACACGAATGGCGGGAGACGTTCCGCAGACGTTGACCTTTCAACAGGCCGATACGCAGGAGTTACCATTTGCCGATGGCGAGTTCGGTGTGGTGTCGGTCGCGTTTGGACTGCGCAACGTCGCGGATACCGCCAGGGGTTTGCGGGAGTTGTTGCGGGTGACGAGGCCGGGTGGCGTGGTGGCGGTGCTGGAGTTTTCGATTCCCGGCAATGCGGTGCTGCGGGCGGGTTATCTGTGGTACTTCAAACACATTCTCCCCCGCATCGGTCAGTTTTTTGCCCGCAATCAGTCCGCCGCGTATGAGTATCTGCCGGCGTCGGTGTCGGAGTTTCCCTATGGAGCGGCATTGGCGGCGCAGATGTCTGCAGCGGGAATGGAACGGGTGCGGTTCATTCCGCTGACCGGAGGCATTGCCTCGCTGTATCTGGGCGAGAAACCCGGCGGGGCTTCGCGAGACGTGGCTGAGTCGGGTGCGGGAGCGGGCGGATGAGTGACGGTCTACTGCCTGTGGTGCTGGCGATGACGGGGGCCAGTGGAGCCGCCTATGGACTGCGACTGCTGGAAGCCTTGCTGCATGCGGGCTGCGAAGTGCATGTCACCGTCAGTCCCGCGGCGCTGCAGGTGTTGCAGACCGAGCTGGGGCCGGGGATCAATCCGCGTGATTGGATGACGCCGCGGACTCAGAAAGATGCGGCAGCGGGAGCCGACAGTGGGGGGAGCGCGGCCGTCGGTTTTCAGTGGCCGGCTGGAGCTGACGGGTATCAGTTTCGTCCGCTACGGCCACCAGTGGCGAATGGCAGTCTGTCAGTGGCCGCAGGGCCAACTGCTGCGGTCCAGACTGTTTCGGGCCAGACTGTGTCGGTCCAAAATGATTCGAGGCAAATTGGGCCGGGTCGGGTGCGGGTCTACGATCACCGGGATTTTCAGGCGGGTATCGCCAGCGGGTCGTTTCGCACGGCGGGGATGGTGGTCTGCCCCTGTTCGATGGGAACTCTCGGCGCGCTAGCGCATGGGCTGTCGCAGAATCTCATTCACCGGGCCGCCGACGTGCATTTGAAGGAACGCCGGCCACTGATTCTCGTGCCACGCGAAACGCCGCTGAGCTCGATTCAGTTGGACAATCTCAAACGTCTGTCTGACGCTGGTGCGGTGGTGATGCCGGCGATGCCCGGCTTCTATCATCAGCCCCAGAGTCTGGGGGATCTCGTCGATTTTGTCGTGGCCCGCATTCTGGACCACCTGAAAGTGCCGCATCAGCTCACCCGACGCTGGGGTGCGGATCGGGATTGAGCGACGCCGCTGCGTGGCCGTTCGTCGCACCAGAGGCATGTGTTCCGCGGATATTTGCCAATTGCTCGCGTCAGTCGGCCGCGTCCCAGATCGATGTCAGTGGACGGCGTGTGACTGGAGGTCGC
This sequence comes from Planctomycetaceae bacterium, assembly GCA_041742495.1. GTDB lineage: Bacteria > Planctomycetota > Planctomycetia > Planctomycetales > Planctomycetaceae > JBGSIP01. The sequence goes on along the minus strand of JBGSIP010000265.1, from coordinate 3,738 downwards.
TGAGGTCGACGAATTCCAGGGCGGACATGTGGGTTGCTTCCAGCACCACGGCGGGAGCGCAGCCGGCCTCGAGGGCTTCCTTCCAGCGCTGGACGCACAGGCACCATTGATCGCCGGGCTTGAGGCCGGGGAACAAGTATTCTGGGCGCGGCGTGGAGAGGTCATTGCCGCGCGCTTGTGAGAAGGTCAGGAAGTCTGCGGTCACCTTCGCGCAGACGAGGTGCAGGCCCAGGTCATCAACGCCAGTGCGACAGCACCCATCGCGGAAGAAACCGGTGAGGGGATCGCTCGAACAGTCGATCAGTTCCGTCCCCAACACATTTTTGGAACCCATGCTGACACCGAGTCACTTGCTATTGGAAGACAAAAGGGGGGAGCAGGACTCGTCGTTCAGGAGAGTCCCCGCGTTGTGGAAGCTGGGTCGGTCCGCCGCTGTCGCGGACCGCAGCGCGGGCCTTACGCCAGAATTGTCTGGGCGCGGTCGGGGCCCACAGAGATGATTTCGACGGGCTTGCCCAGCAGTTCTCCAATCGCGGCGACATACGCCAGCGCTTCTGGAGGGAGATCGGCCCGCTGACGGACGCCGGTGATGTCCCGTTTCCAACCCGGCAGCCGGCGGTAGACTGGCTTCGCTTGGGCCAGGTCGTCGACGTGGCTGGGGAACTGCCGGGTGATCACACCGTTGATGTCGTACGCCTCGCAGATGCAGATTTCGTCGAGCTTGCTCAGCACGTCGAGCAGCATGACGGCAATGCAGTCCACGCCGCTGATGCGTGAGCCATAGCCAGTGGCCACGGCATCAAACCAGCCACAGCGACGCGGCCGGCCGGTGACGGTGCCATATTCGTTGCCTTCGTCGCGAATGTGCTGGCCGATGTCGTCATGCAATTCAGTGGGGCAGGGGCCGCCACCAACGCGCGTGGTATACGCCTTCACGATGCCAATGATCTTGCTGATGGCTCGTTCGGGAATGCCACTGCCGGGATGGATGCCGGCGGCGGAACTGTTGCTGGAGGTGACAAACGGATAAGTGCCGTGATCGACATCCAGGAGGCTCCCTTGGGCACCTTCAAACAGGATGCGCTTGCCGTCGGCGAGCGCTGCGTGCAACAGGGCGGCGGTGTCAGTGACGTGCGGCTGGAGTCGCTGGGCCAGCGGAACGTACTGGTCCATGATCTGCTCGACAGTGAAGGGGGCGAACTCCGGGTCAAAGGCGCGGAGGGTGGCGTTCTTGCAGGGGAGAATGTCTGCCAGGCGGGCGCGGAACACATCCGGGCGGATGAGATCACCCATCCGGATGGCGTGCGTGCGGCCGGCCTTGTCGCGATAGCACATGCCGATGCCGCGCATGGTGGTCCCAATCGCGTCGCTGCCACGGGCTTTCTCGTACACCGCTTCTTCGGCGCGGTGGTAGGGGAGAATGACGTGGGCGCGATCACTGATGACGAGATTCTCGCCGATCTTGACTCCCTGGCTGACGATGCCGTCGATTTCCCGGATGAGGGCTGCGGGGTCGATGACGACTCCGTTGGCGACCACGGCTTGAATGCCGGGGCGCAGCACTCCGGTCGGCAGCAACGAGAGCTTGTAGGTCTGGCCGTCGAACTTGACGGTGTGACCGGCGTTGTTGCCCCCCTGGTACCGGACGACGATTTCGTGCCGGTCGGTCAACAGGTCGACAATCTTCCCTTTGGCTTCGTCACCCCATTGCAGACCGGTTACTGACGTACAACTCACGCGACATCTCCCTCAATCAGCGGCACGAGGCACCCACCGCGGAGTGCCAGTTGATGGCTGCGCAGAACCACGCAGCGTGGAGCGCGATGTGCATCCGCTACCACCTGCCGCTTCGCGGGGGAGGCTGGTTGGGGTCAGGCGGGAACTTGCGCATCGGCGATTGTGGCGGGTCGAGCGCGGAATCACAACCGCCGCGGCGAGAGGACCGCTGAGGATGAGTCCCCCCCAGCGATTTCGCTCGTCGAACAGGGTCGCCGCTATTCGGCTCCTGGCACCGGGAACTGCCGGGCGAATTCCCGGATTTCCTGCCGGATCTGACCGATGGCAGTCGGATTGTCGGCCACCTTCAGCGTCCGGAGAATCCATTGGCCGACGCGCTGGATGTCGTCTGCCTTGAATCCGCGGGTGGTGAGGGCGGCGGTGCCCAGCCGAATCCCGCTGGGATCGAGGGGCTTGCGCTGATCGAAGGGGATCATGTTCTTGTTGGCGGTAATGCCAGCTTCGTCGAGGGCCTTTTCGGCGATCTTGCCGGTCAGGCCGACGGAGGTGACATCGGCGAGCATCAGGTGGTTGTCCGTGCCGCCGGTAGCCAGCCGCAGCCCCCCCGATTGCAGGACTTCCGCCAGCGTGCGTGCATTCGCGACCACCTGCCGGGCATATTCCTTGAACTCAGGCTGCAGGGCTTCGTGAAAACAGACTGCCTTGCCCGCGATGACGTGCATCAGGGGCCCACCCTGCAGGCCGGGGAACACGGTTTTGTCGATGGCCTTGGCGTGTTGTTCGCGGCACAGCACAAAACCAGAGCGCGGTCCGCGGAGCGTCTTGTGCGATGTGGACGTGACGACGTCGGCATAGGGCACAGGGCTGTTGTGCACGCCACCGGCAACGAGCCCGGCATAGTGGGCCATGTCGACCATGAGCAGTGCGCCGACCTCCTGGGCAATTTCGGCGAACTTGCTGTGATCGATTTCGCGCGGATAGGCCGACGCCCCGGCGATGATCATTTTGGGCTTGGTCTGCCGGGCGAGTTCGGCAATCTGGCTGTAATCGAGCCGTTCGTCATGCTGTGAGACGCCGTAATGGACGGCTCGGTACAGCTTGCCGGAGAAGTTCAGCGACATGCCATGCGTGAGGTGCCCGCCGTGGGCGAGGTCCATCGCCAGGAAGGTATCGCCAGGTTCGAGGAACGACATGAACACGGCCATGTTGGCCTGTGAACCGGCGTGCGGCTGCACGTTGGCGTGCTCGGCACCGAACAATTGGCAGGCGCGATCGCGGGCCAGATTTTCTACCACGTCGACGTATTCGCAGCCGCCGTAATAACGCCGGCCGGGATAGCCTTCGGCATATTTGTTGGTGAGGACGGTGCCGACCGCCTGCTGCACAGCGGCAGAGGTGTAGTTTTCGGACGCGATGAGCTCCAGTCCTTCCCGCTGCCGGCGAATTTCGTCCTGCAGGGCTGCGAACACAGCGGCATCGACATTGGCCAGCGACAGATCGTCCACACTCACGCTCATGACACACCTTGAGAAAGATTCAGAAACGCCAGACACTACTAACGCGAAGGACTGAAAGTTCGGGCAGCAGAAGCAATGATCAGCCAATGACGCTGCTTCGGACACTCTGACCACGGCCGGAGGCCGGCAGCCGGTGATGGCCCGCAGAGTCAGCCGGCGGGTGCCGGGTCGGCAGCGCAGTACGGACCGGCTCCCCGGACATCACGTCAGACGGTATTATGGTACCGCGTCTGGCACTGAATTCCACAAACGCTTTCCCCTGCGTCAGGAAGGCCGCCTCGTCCGGTCCCGGACGGCAGGGGAGTCTGGCGCAGAGAGACACTGGGCGAGGCGATCCGGCGATGGCTGGTGGGTCAAATGCCTCGACGCTTCGATTGCTCCCATCTTCGTGAGGCACCAGCGGGTGAGTTTGTCGGACGAAATTCCTGAACAGCAGAGCAGCCCGACCGCCGGCGGAGGTCGTTGGCCGGCCGCGGAGCCGTTG
>JBGSIP010000264.1:0-1771 GCA_041742495.1 Planctomycetaceae bacterium | reverse complement strand
CGCACCTTGCCGTTCTCGTCAACCGCTTCCCAGTTGGCCCACTGCAGCGAGGGAAACGCGGGTACCACGCGAACCTTGGCTTCGGCGTGTGCGGGAGTAGGAACGGGCACCGACAGATCGCGGATCTTGATATTGCGAAACGCAACTTCGTCCCCGTGATCCTGCAGGCAGATGTGCCCCTTGCTGGACTTGTTGAAGCCTGGCAGAGCAGCAAACTTGCTCGCGGCCACCCGCTTGTCCCAATCCGGGCTACCCGGCTTCACACGGTAATACACCAGCCCATTCATGGTGACCATGATCTGATCTGCCGACACCTTGATGAACAACGTGTTCCATTCGCCCACCGGGCGCGTGGAGTCCAGAACTTCTGGCATTGTCACCCCCGCAGAGGCATTCATCTTGCGACGATTCTCCGCGACGGTCGGTTGGTACAGTTGATAGAGCCAGCCCGCCTTCTGCGATTCTTTGGTCGAGTTGTTGTCCAGAATTTGCAATTCAGGCCCGGAATGCCACGGCTTGGCAAAGTCCTCCACGACGTGATACATCACTCCGCTGTTGGCATTCGGGGTGACGCGGTAGTCGAGCTGCAGTTCAAAAGCAGAATACTGGTCGACAGTCACAATGTCTCCGGCCCCTTGCGCGGCCCGCACAAGAGCGCCATCTTGAACTTGCCAGCCGTCACTGATGCCCGACTGTTGATAGTTTCGCCAGCCATTTGTGGTGGTTCCGTCAAACAACAGTTTCCACCCGGACAGACGTTCCCACTCCGCCAGCGAGTTGGCGGGAATCTCGGCGTGGCTCACAGCGGGGGTGAGGGCGAAACAGGTCCCCGCGACCAGTCCCACGAGCAACAATCTGCGTGTCAGGAAGCCGATCATCAGCGCAAGCCCTTTGGATCAGGGGAGTTTCTGTAAACGATGACTCGACCATCGTAAATCCGCGGCGCGCTGAAATCGAGCGACGCCGATCTGATCCCGCCTCCTTGTCCATCCAAGTCCGAGTGCGATGCGACAAAGAATCGCCTGGAAGGTCAAAATGTTGCGGAATCCGCTCGAATTGACCCGGCCCTCATCCGTAACCTCAATTTGCCGCATTTTGCAGCACTTGCAAAATGCGTGACGCAAAATGCATCACTTGCAGGTCGCAGTGACCTCGCCCGGCGCAGTGTGATTCGCATTTTCACAGCTACGGTGGCATTTTGCGACGATCGATGCAGTTCTCGTGCGGTGTAACGCCTCGGCTAGCGGGGTTTCCACGGCGTCAATTGCGAGTTTCCTGCGATGGGATCGGCGAATCAGACGCGGCCAACCGTTTTGGCACGCCAATCGCAATGTAGATGTACCGCGGCGAGAAGGCATGGCCCGCCCTGACCGCCGCCATTCGTAGAGCGTCCCGACCACTCGCCCTGGCCGGGACGCTCTCTTTTTTTCTCAGCATATTTGACGCGGCACGGCGTTCTGCGCGCCCCAGTGGTCAGTCCACTCGCCCGGCTGACGCAGGCAGTCCGATCATTGCGAGAACGGGGCGTTCTGTCTGGCTCGGGTTGAGAATCATTCCCGACTGCTAAACTTCGGGCATGTCCAGCCCCTCCGCCTCACCCACCCCCGCGCCCTCCTTCGAGAGCGGCAGCTCGTTCATCAAGCCTGCCGACCCCCTCGCGGACTCGAGCCTGCTGCCCGACCAGGTCCGGCAGTGGTCCCGGTCGGAACTTGCCGCGTTTCTCGCCCGTTGCATGATCGCCGATCGCCATCTCCTGCAGCGGCAGTGGCAG
>JBGSIP010000263.1:0-4992 GCA_041742495.1 Planctomycetaceae bacterium | reverse complement strand
CAGCCGGGCGCGGCGCCGGTCGTCGCGGCCACACATCCGCTGTACGAAGCACGACCCGGGTTTGCCAACTACCATTTCAATCGCGCCGCGCAACAAAAACTGCTGGCCTGGCTGCCCGCGGGACTGCACGTGAGCGACGGGCAGTCGGGCCGCTGGACGGTGACGGGCACGATGGCCGGAACCGCGGAGACGCTGCGCGTCACCATGGACGATCAGGCTGCGGCCCTGTTTCGTGGGGCGGACGTGGTGTTGATGAATACCGCTGACGAGACGACACTGGCGGAACCCGCGGGTTCTGCCGGGCTGCTCCTCGCGCTGCAGCAGTTGCGCCGTCTCGTTGTGATGCGGGGGGAGGGTTTCTCTGACATCGCTGCAGCAGGCGCGAAACCGGCCCTCGAAGATGGGCGTCTGTTGGAAGTGCTGCAGACGGAACGCAACGGGGCGCTGGCCCGGTGGCTGTTCGATGCCTCGACGCAGCAATTGGTGGGTGTCGATTTTCAGCTTAGCCGCGATGAAGAACTGTGCCGCGTGCGCTGGGTGCTGGATGCTGGCGGGCGACCCACCGAACTGACGGCCGCAGTCGGACTGCAGCCGTGGGCTCACTGGACGGGCCTGCAATGGGTGGTCGATCCTCCTGCCGCCGCCGAATCGTGATCAGGACGCGACACGCATCATGAAGAATCAGATCTCACTCCCGCAGGCAACTCCGCAGCGCGGTGCCACAAAGTTGCTGCCGACCGTGCTGACGCTCGATACAAATTCCCGCTGGACGTGGTTGATCGCGGGGTCTATGTGTCTAGCCTCGCTCGGCTTGGCGTCTCGCGTCCACGCCCAGGAACCCGTGCCGGTCGCGACGGCAACTGCGACTGCGGCTGCGTCCTCTGGAGACGTTATTGCCGACCATCTGCCGAAGGTCGTGAAGATTTTTGGCGCGGGCGGCTATAGCAAGCTCAAGGGGTACTGTAGCGGTTTTCTCATTTCACCCGACGGCTATATCGCCACGGTCTCCTCCCATGTGCTGGATGCGCGCGAAGTCACTGTGGTGCTGCATGACGGGCGACGACTGCCGGGCAAGTTTGTCGGCCTGGAGCCAGAGTACGACCTGGCGTTGCTGAAAATCGATGTCACGGCGGCTCCCTATGTCGATCTGCAGCAGGCCCAGCGGCCGGGAGTCGGGACGCGGGTGCTGGCCTTCAGCAACATGTTCAAAGTGGCCACCGGCAACGAGCCGGTCTCTGTCATTCGTGGCGTGGTCTCCGCGATCACACCTCTGGACGCGCGACGCGGCACGTATCGCATTCCGTTTCGCCGTGACGTACTGATTGTCGACGCGGTGACCAACAACTCCGGTTCGGCGGGGGGACTGCTGGTCTCTGTCGCCGGAGCCCCTGTCGGCATGATTGGCAAGGAGCTGCGTGACCGGCGTAACCATGTGTGGATCAACTACTCCATCCCGCTCGTCGATCTGCTGCCCGCCATCGAAGCGATTCGCACGGGGGGATCGCTGCCGCGGAAGTCGCTTGATGAACCGCTGCTGTTGGAAGCCAATTACGTGCCCGAGGATTTTGGTCTGACGCTCGTGCCCGCGGTGATTCCCCGCACGCCTCCGTTTGTGGATCGGGTGGCTGGCGGTTCGCCGGCCGATCGTGCGGGACTGGCCCCTGATGATTTGGTGATTCTCGCCAATGATGAACTCGTTTCGTCGTCCCGAGTGCTGACCGATCTCTTGGCGCGACTGCAGGCTGGTGATGTGTTGCGACTGACGGTCCGCCGCGGTGACTCCCTGATATCTGTGGATCTGCCTGTTGAGGTGAAGCCTTAATGTCTGCTGCTCCGCGGAACAACCCGGTCACTTTCACTTCGCCGCCGTCCATAGGCGGCGCAATAGTCACTTGCGCGGTGTTGTGGGGACTCTTGGTGGGTGGCGGCAATGGGCTGGCATCGACCGTCGCCCTCGCAGCGGCGCAACCGCCGGAGGTAGCGGCGAACTCCGGTGAGTCGCTGGCCATTCTGGAAGAGCGGCAGTTCCGTCAGGCCGCGGCGACGATCGCGCCGTCCGTCGTCCGAATTGACACCATTGGCGGGCTGGAGCGGGTCAGTGAGGTGTTGACCGGCGAGGGTCCGACGACCGGATTGATCGTGCGTCCCGAGGGTTGGATTCTGACGAGCACTTTCAACTTTGCCGCGACGCCCAGTTCGATCCTCGTCACGCTGGCCGATGGCCGCCGGTTTCCGGCCGTCCGCTATGGCACGGATGAGGTCCGCAAGCTGACGCTGTTGAAGATCGACGCACAGGGCTTGCCGGTTCCCGCAGTCGCCCAGAACGCCGAAGTGCGCGTGGGGCAATGGAGCATCGCAGTTGGGCGTGCCTATGTCACCGAGACGGTGAATGTGTCCGTGGGACTGGTGAGTGCCACCGGGCGTATCTGGGGCAAAGCCGTGCAGACTGACGCGAAGATTTCGCCGATGAATTACGGTGGTCCACTGGTGGATCTGGCGGGTCGTGTGATGGGTATTCTGGTGCCCCTTTCGCCCGATGATGACAACACTGTGGCCGGCGTGGACTGGTATGACTCTGGCATCGGCTTTGCCGTGCCGTTAGCGGCCACGCTGGAGCGATTGGAGCAACTGCAGGCAGGCAACGATCTGGCGGCGGGCAAACTTGGGCTGACACTCAATGACGCCGGCAACATGAATGCTGCCGCGGTTCTCTCCGTGGTGCGACCCGGTTCTCCGGCGGCACAAGCGGGGCTGCTGGCAGACGATCGCCTGAAGCAACTGGGTGACACTGAGATCGAACGAGTGGCAGATCTGCGCTTGGCACTGGGAACCCGCTACGCCGGAGAAACGTTGGCTGTCGTTGTCGATCGCAGCGGGCAGGAGGTTCGGAGCGAGATCGTGCTTGTCGCGGAACTCCCCGCCTATCAGCAGCCGCTGCTGGGTGTGCGACTGCAGCGCGTCGCTGGCGCTGAACCCGAGTCTTCTGGCGATGCCGTTCCGGCGATCGTGCAAATGGTGCTGCCCGAAACGCCGGCTGCCGCCGCGGGACTGGTGCCGGGAGACACACTGACGCGCGTGGGCACGACGGAAATCAGCACCACGGAAACACTCCGCCACGCCCTGCAGGCCCTGGTACCCGGGGACCTGATTGCATTGACCTGGCTGCGCGACGGAGCGGAAATGAACGCGGAAGTGACACTCGCTGCTCGACGGATCGACCTGCCCGCAACGGTCACCACAGATGCTTATGTCCCCGCGCCGGCGAAAGACTTTCAGATTGAAACCGGCCGGGTCGTGGTTCCGCTCACGGGGGGTGAGGACGAAGTCACTGTCTGCATCCCGGCGGGGTACGACGGAAAATATCCGCATGGCATCCTGTTTTGCCTGGCCGGGCAGGGGTCACCACCGGATGCCGAATGGTATCGCGAGCTGTCGGTGGAGGCGGCCCTCAGGTCGATGCTGGTAGCCTGGCCCACGCGGGAAGGCGGAGAGCGGTTTACCGTCGCGGACCAGCCGTACCTCGTCGCCTGTGTCGATCACCTGCGGCAAAAGTACCGGATCGACGAGGAACGGATTGCCGTATTGGGCCTGTCCGATGCCGTCCGGCTAACGCTGGGACTTTCCGAAGCGAACACCAATCTGTTTCGCGGCGTGGCGCTGCTGGGAGGGCTGGTGGATGTCGAGCCGCAACCGACCAATTCCGAGTTTCCGCAGCAGTATCTGCTGTTCACCAGCCAGTCCGCTGACAACGACATTGCCGTGAGTCGCCTGCGCACTCAGGCTACCGACAGCGGCATTCCCGTCACCATCGTCGCGAACACCGAATTCGCCGCCACCAGCGTGGTGCCTCCGCTGTTTCGCTGGCTCGACCTGCTGGACCTGTACTGACGGTTGCCACGTCGCGACGACACGGCTGGCGACAATTCTGCTGGCGATGACCGGGTCTGCGCGATGCTGCCGCCGGTGAAGAGGCCGGATTGACCGTTGCCGCCAATCGCAGCGATCGACGGCCACCAGAAGTCTGCAACAACAGGTCTGGTATCCCGTCCCCGGGCGTGATAAAGGGTCTCCCGTGGGGCGCTCACGCATTGAAACCGTGCCATCGGCGATGATGGCAACGACCACCCAACCGTTCATCATCCTCCCAAACAAAGCCAGCAGCACCTATGGACGCGGAAACGTTCTGGATGACCATTGTTCTGGGCATTGTCCAGGGGATTGCCGAGTTCCTGCCGATCAGTTCCAGTGGGCATCTAGTGATCGTGGGGGCGCTGTTCAAAGCGGCCGGCTGGGGTGATTCGTTGAATCAGGCCGATGAAGATCTCGCCATGAACGTCGCGCTGCACGCGGGCACCCTGATTTCCATCATTTGGGTGTACTGGCATGCCTGCTGGCGATCCATCGCGCGGCCGTCGGTGGTGGCCTCGATTGTGATTGCCACCTTGCCGGTGGTGGTCATTGGCCTGGCGTTCAAGGACCAGATTGAAGCCGTGTTCTCGTCCCCCCTGTGGGCCGGCTGCGGCCTCTTGGTGACTGCTGCCCTCTTGTTCTCCACGACACTCATCAAGCCAAGCGACGCCGTCCCCGCACCATTGCCGTGGTGGAAAGCATTGATCGTCGGCTGCTTCCAGGCCGTTGCCATTCTGCCGGGTATCTCACGTTCGGGCAGCACCATCACAGCAGGACTCTTGCAACGTGTGCCGCGTGAGCAGGCCGCCGAGTTTTCGTTCCTGATTGCCATCCCCGCCATTTCGGGGGCCACGCTGCTGAAGCTGAAGGATCTGCTGGAAGCCTCGTCGATCCCGGGAGCTGAACCAATTGCGTGGGCACAACTGGGGCTCGGCCTGGTGACCTCTTGTGTGGTAGGGATCATCTCGCTGCTGTGGCTGATCCGCTGGATTCGCCGTGGTAAACTGCACTACTTTGCACCCTACTGTTTGTGCTTGGGTCTGGCGGTGATTGCCTGGCAACTGAGCTTGGCGACCGCGGCCA
>JBGSIP010000262.1:0-6135 GCA_041742495.1 Planctomycetaceae bacterium | reverse complement strand
CATTTCGCGCATTCGTCCTCGCGATCTCTCTGGTCCCCTCGGCTTCGAAACGACCACGTTTCACGAATGGCTGCCGTGGCTCAACGGTGGCGAAGTCGGACACAGTTTCCCCTCGGCACACACGACTCTCGCGATGGCACTGGCGGTCAGCCTGGCTTGGGTGTTTCCGCGTGGCCGCGGTCTGTTTTTCGGCCTGGCGATGGGCACCGGCATCGGCCGGGTGATGTGTCTGGCTCATTACCCCAGCGATGTCTGTTTCGGTGCGGCTTTGGGTTGGATGGTCGCCCAGACCTGCATTGCTCGGCACGCTCGCCGTCTCGATGGGACAGTTGTCGATGTGAAACTTGTCGAATCCCAGTCCCGCGCCGCGTAGCCGGCCGGAATGTCCTCGGTCCGCCCGGTCGCCACACACACACACACGCCTTCCTCTCACTGACAGATTGTCTGGATCATGCGTACCACGTCCGCCGCTGACGATAGCGATCTCGACCTCTCCATCATCGTGCCAGTGATGAATGAGGAAGGGAACGTGCAACTGCTCCGCGAGCAGATTCACGCCACACTCGGTGACGGCCCGCTGCGCTACGAAATTCTGTATGTCGACGATGGCTCGCGCGACAGCACGCCGCGTCTGCTCGCCGATATGAGCGCCAGTGATCCTCGCGTGCGGGCGGTCATGTTTCGTCGCAACTTCGGGCAAACCGCCGCCATGCAGGCCGGCATCGATCACGCCCGTGGTGACGTCATCGTGTTCATGGATGGCGACCTGCAGAACGACCCGGCGGACATTCCCCGCCTGCTCGCCAAGCTCGACGAAGGTTTCGATCTCGTGCATGGCTGGCGGAAGGATCGCCAGGACACCTTCATCAATCGCAGGCTCCCCAGCCGCATTGCCAATTGGCTCATCTCGCGGTCCACCGGCTTTCCCGTCAACGATCTGGGCTGTTCACTCAAGGCGATTCGCCGTGAGATTGCGGAAGAGCTTGAGCTTTACGGCGAGATGCACCGCTTCATCCCCATCCTCGCGCATCGCCGCGGTGCCCGCTGTGCGGAAATGGTCACCCATCACCGGGCTCGGCATGCCGGCCAGACCAAGTACGGTATCTCCCGCACGACCCGTGTCGTCCTCGATTTGCTGACAGTGCTGTACCTGCTGAAATTCTTCGACAGCCCCATGAAGCTGTTTGGCCGCATCGGCATGTTGGCCGCCGCGGTGAGCGTCGTCTCGGGAGTGGCCACGCTGGGCATGAAGTTCGTGGGCGGTGTCGACATGACGGGCAATCCACTGCTGCTCCAGACGATGGTGGCCGCCCTGGCCGCCATTCAGTTCTTCAGCCTGGGGCTGGTGGGTGAAGTCTGTGCACGCATTTACTACTCCCGCAGCCGCCGCCAGTACGCCGTGCGGACCGTGTACGAAGCCGACACTACCGGCACGGCAGGACTGCGCCGCGTTGCCTAGGCCGCTGGCAGTCTTCTACAAGGGCTGGTCCCGTCCGCAATCCCTGCCGCGGCACGGCCCCAGTTCCAGCCCTAACGGCCCGGTGAACAACTACAAACCGAAGCCATTCGGGGTGTCTTTGGCTTCGCCGGTGCCGTACTTTGCGAGCCGAGAACAACACTGGCAAAGCCCAGCGGCACCCAGCCTGTGGCTCCGCGGGCATCGTTCCACACGCTGCCTCCGGCGGGACACCACAGGGGCAGGGCGTTTCTGCCTGATCCCCGCCCGACCCCGCCGCGATTCGGCCTTTACTCACGCCCGCCCACGCGCGAACATGCAGTGAGCCTCGGAAATCTGCCCGGGTCACACGGTGCAGCTCCCGTTTGCCGTCAGGACGCGGTATGTCGTATCGGAGTTTCAAACGCCTGTTGGGCGAAACCAGTCTGGAGCGGAAATGCCGCTTCCTGTTTGGCGGCGGTCTGCTCATCCTGATCGGCGGCAGCTTCTACTTCTATGCGCAGCTAAACGCTCGACTGATCCAGAACCACAATCTCGAAACCGGTCGTCTGCTGGTTTCGTCCGTGGTGATGGAGCACATCCAGATTGCCCGCGCTCGGCCAGAACTGGTCACCGAAATCCGCGAGACGGCCAACAGCCTCAAGCCCCCGGACATCCGTGAGCGTCTCAGTTGGTCGCTGCTGGCCAAGAACGTCCTGGAAGGCTCCGGGGCCAGCAGTCCGATGGTGGTGACCGACTACGATGCCCTCGACGCGATCAACGGGGGGGCCCCGGAATACGTCAGCTATCATACGGACGAAAATCTATACCGGTTCTACGCGCCGGTCTTCACCAGCAAGAACTGCACCGCCTGCCACGATCAAAGCGCCGCAGGGAGCATGCTGGGGCTGGTCAAAATCTCGCTCCCGCTCGACAAGACCAAGTCCGCGCTGGCCACCAACAATGCCATCCTGCTGGCGATGGCCATCGTCACGGCATTCCTGGCGATGGTCGCCGCGTATGCCATCGTCCGCTACATCATCGTCAAGCCCGCGTTGCACCTCAAAGATGTCAGCGATGAAATCGCCCGTGGCAATCTGGAACTGCGGGCTGAGATCCGCACCGGTGACGAATTCGAAGAGCTGGGGCACGCCTTCAATCGCATGCTCCGGCACCTCGTCAACACGCAGGACGAACTCAAACAGGCCAATACCGAACTCGACACCAAGGTCGACGAACTGGCCCGGGCCAACATGACCCTGTTTGAATTGAACAAGGTCAAAAGTGACTTCCTCGCCACGATGAGCCACGAACTGCGTACACCGCTCAACGCCATTCTCGGTTTTGCCGATGTGCTCGAGCATGCCAAGAACATGGAAGAGCGTCAAAAACGCTATCTGGCGAACATCAGCAAATCGGGCCGAGATCTGCTGGCCCTCATCGAAGACATTCTCGACCTCGCCAAGATCGAGAGTGGCAAAATGGAGGTCAAGCCGACCGAGTTCTCATTCCCCGATCTGCTTCGCGAACAGACGCAGGCCATGCAGTCGATTGCCGAACGCAAGAACATCGATCTGAGCTGGTCCGCCGAGCCCGATTTCCCCACCGTCGATCAGGATGCCGTCAAGGTGCGGCAGGTGGTCGTCAACCTGCTCTCAAACGCCCTCAAATTCACTCCCGAGGGGGGCCGTGTGCGGGTGCAATGCTACATCCCCGCTGACGACAGCACCGTGTTTGAGTTTCTTGTGGAGGACACCGGCATTGGCATCCGTCTCGATGACCAGGAACGCATCTTTGACAAGTTCCGCCAGGCTCGTATCAGCAGCGAAGTCGAAGCGACTCTGACGCGCGAGCACGGCGGAACCGGTCTGGGACTGTCGATCGTCAAGGAGCTCTGTCGCCTGCTCCGTGGCGAAATTCGCCTGGAAAGCGAAATCGGCAAAGGGAGCCGGTTCTTCGTCCGGCTTCCACTGGTGTTCGCGCAAGCCAGCACCCACACGCCCCAGGTCCCTGCCCGTGCTCCAGAAGTGGTGTTCTCCGCATGAGACCCGTCGCGGTTGGATCCGCGTGAGCGGATATTTGCCAATCACCGCCACGCCCCTCGGCTCACCCGCATTCGCGCTGCTGCCCCCCCCCGAAAACAGGAATGGAATCCGCATGTCGCATGAGAACCTCTGGGCACCCTGGCGGATGAGCTATATCCGCCGCGAACACCACGCGGCCGCCCCCCCGATGGCCTGTTTTCTCTGCTCGTATCACGCGGCCAACCCGGCCGAGGACCGCGAGAATCTGCTGCTGGAACGCACGGCGCATTGTCTGGTCGTGATGAACCGCTACCCATACAACAACGGACACCTGCTGATTGCTCCCGCCAGTCACGGAGGCGAACTGGCAGGCTGCTCGCCCGCCGTGTTAAACGATGCCATCTTGCAGGTGCAGCGCTGGGTGCAGTTGCTGTCCGCCCACATGCGCCCGGAGGGCTTCAACGTGGGGTTGAATCTCGGCCGTGTCGCGGGGGCCGGGCTGCCTGGCCACCTGCACTGGCACATCGTTCCGCGCTGGGGTGGCGATACCAACTTCATGGATACGACCGCGGGGACGTGCGTCATTCCGCAATCGCTCACCGAGTTATACGACGAACTCCGTCAACTCGCCGGGACATCCTCGCCGTCGCCACGCCAGTCGCAGTCGTGATTGGCAGAACTGAAACGCAATTCCCGTCCTGCCGCCGCCTTGGGCTCGTCGCCGCTCCGGAGGGCAACGATCACGCAAATGGAGCCGCGGGCTTTACTTCGTCGGCTGCGTCGCAGCGTCGCCTGCCGCGGGAGCCGCTGCTTCTGGCGCGACCACGGGCAGATTGGCTTCGTGTCGGACGCGACAATTGGGCAGTCGGGCGATGATCTGTAACAGGCCGTCGTTGGACACGCGCGTCGCGCGTAGATCCAGTTTGAGCAGATGTGTCAGCTTGCATAGCGCTGCAATGGCGGAATCGTCGATTTGCACGCAAAACGCCAGATCCAACCGTGCCAGTCGCGGCAGATCCGCGAGCGTCACCAAAGACTGAGCATTGACGTCGGTTCCGTTGAGCAACAACTGCTCCAGTGCCCGCAGCTTGGACAGGCGGGTAATGCTCAGCGGAGGGAATTCTGTCCCCCGCAGGGCCAGTCTGCGCAGGTGAGACAACTCGCACACCACGTCGAAGGCCTCTGCCGCCAGCGTCAGATTGTTGAGCGTCAACTCTTCGAGGCCCGTCAGCGATTTCAGCTCGCTCAAACCGTCTGCCGTCACCGAAGTCCGGCTCAAATCCAGTCGCCGCAGGCGGCGGAGTTTTCCCACCTGCTGCATCGTTTCATTGCTAAACGTCTCCAGGTCGGGTGCCGCCAGTGACAGCACTTCCCGGCGGCGGTTGAGTTTCACCCGTGCTCCCAGCCGCTTCAACTGGGTGAGCGCCGTGAGGTGCGGCGCGTTCGATTCAGGTGCTTCGTCGCTGCCAATGATGCGGCACTTGCGATTGGCCTCCGACAGAATTCGCACGCCGGTCATCGTAATACCGGTGCCCCGGATGGAGACCGCGGCCAGATTTGGCATCCGACCAATCGTCTGAATGGCACCATCCGTCACCAGCGTGTTATCGAGCGCCAACATTTTGAGGTGCGCGACCCGGGCAATGTGCGAAATCCCGGTGTTGGTGATTGGCGTCCGCGCCACCGACAGTTGTTCCAGCCGTCGCAGCCACCGCACCTGAGCCAGCCCCTCATCGGTAATCCGGGTTCCCGCCAGCAGCAGCGACTGCAGCCCCGGCAACATGCCCAATGGCGAAATACCGCCGTCGGTAATCCGGGTGCCTTCGAGGCTCAGCAGGCGCAGTTTCGGCAGCGTCGCCAGGCCGCGCATCGCTTGATCGGAAATGGCGGTGTGGTTCAGACGCAATTCGGTGAGCGATTTCAATTCGGCCAGCGTGCCGATATCGGCGTCGTGAATTGGCAACCCGCCTAGGTTCAGCTTGGTCAGACCGCGCAGCGCTTTGAGTTGGCCCAGCACCTCGCCGGTGATTTGTGTCCGCTCCAAGTCGAGCTCGCGCAGCGTGCGCATGCCTGCCAGTGTGGTCACCGTGGCGTTGGTGATGTTTTCGCAATGCGACAGATCAAGCCGTTGCAGCTTCGGCAACACCTTCAACTGGGCAATACCCGCGTCGGTCACCGTCGTGCCAAACAGCGACAGGCTCACAAGCTGCGGACAGACATTCAGCTGCGCGACAAACTAGTCGCCGGCCGCCGTTTCACCCACCACGATCTGCCGCAGGCTGCGATCTGGATTTCGCAGCGCCGTGCCCCCCAGTTTGGTAATCGCGACGACCAGCTCGTCCCACTGTTTGACGAGCTCTGGCGCGGGAGCCGCGGCCGCTGGAGCGGCCTCAGCCGGAGTCGGCGGCGAGGGCGGCGAATTACTGGTGGCAGCAGCCTGCGGGTCAGCCATCCCGAAGTACCTGTGGAAAAAGCTGTGAATTCTTCAGCCGTTGCTCGCGGCCCACTGGCGCGGACAGGCGAGAACCGCTGGATCGGACGGACGGTCAGACCGACAGCCGTTGGATCTGGAACTCGCGAGTCTAACCCGCCACGGAAACAGCGGGCAACCGCCGAAGCCGGACCCTCGGCGAACTTCTCTCACTTCGACGTCGATCACGCCGGTCGGGCAGGGGG
>JBGSIP010000261.1:0-3885 GCA_041742495.1 Planctomycetaceae bacterium | reverse complement strand
GAAGTCTCAAGCCGGGCATGCGATTGGCGACGTCTGTTTCCAATGAGCGACGATCGCGGGACAAATCACGAAAGTTTCGCGAGACGTTCGTCACGACCTGCTGCTGATCATTAGTCAGGCGGCGGAACTGCACGGGGACTTCGGCATTGCCGACCACGCGATCGAGTCGATCGGCGGTGCGGACCAGCCCGACCACGTTTTGCCCGCGACTGCGATCGAATTGCTGAGTCTGATCGCGGAAGGTGACGGCAGGCCGCACGTTGGGATTGTTCAGATAGAAGTCATGCCAGCCGTTCAGATTGCGGGAAAACGTCGACCCGTAGCGAGCGCGGTACTGGACATAGATGGGGTCATAAAAACCGCGCTGGCGACCGTTGAACGAGTTCCACGGTTGGAAGCCACGGTTCAGATACTGAGGGCCAAAATAATTTCCGTAGGCGTAGTACCCCCGGCGAGGGCGCACGAACAGCGACACAAAGAAGTTGTTCCAGGTGTTCACCACGATCCGCGGGCGGTAGAAGGCCAACCGGGGGCGATAGAAGAATCCGGGGCCGCCCCGGAAGCGCACGGGCGCAAACAACACGCCTCGTCGACGGACTGGGACGTCCCAGAACCCGCGTGAATACAGGAAGCCGCTGGAGGTGTACACGTAGCGGGGCGGGCTCCAGACCCAATCCTGATTCACCGGGGCCCAATATCCGGGACTCCACTGATAGGCATTCTGGTTGCCATATTGCCAATGCCCGGACACCCAGAAATGCTCTTCGTTGGGCGCAGGACTCGTGGGCCCCAGTTCCAGTGATTGCGGCGGTTCGGGCAGATACGTCAGGTCTTCCGATTCATCGGAGACCCAGGTGCCACTCACCCAGCGCCATTGCGTGCCGCTTTGTTCCCAGTAACCGGGAATCCAACGCATGCCGGGAGGGGCATCGCGCCACAGGCCGCTGATCCACAGAAAATCGTCCACGTCTTCATCGAACGTCCAGTAACCCGGAATCCAGATCACGTTGTCCCCCTCGAGTTGTTGCTCGGGCGGGATTTCATCGATGGGATCGGGGGGCTGGCGGTCGAACAACTCACCAATCACCGGGTCGGCGGAATAGGGAGTGGCGAAGGCTTCGTGCAACTGGCCGCGCGTGTACGCCTCGACATCGGCTTCGTTGTCCCCTTCGGTAATTCCCTCGGCACCCAGTTGCGCAGGGGGCGCTCCAGGAATGACCTGCAGTTCTTGCTCGTTCGACAGACCCTGCTGGGCCAGCGTTGGGGCACCGGGAATGGTGATGGGGGGAGATTGCAGCAGTGTGGGCTGGGCGTCTGCGACGACCGCAAACAGCAGCACTCCGCCGGAAGAGACCAGCGCGAGCGCCGATTTCCAGGGTGAATTGAAACTACGCATCGCTTCGCGTCCTTCGTCGTGGATTCTCATCCGTGGAATACAAAAAGGCAGGCTGGCAGATCACCGCTCATCCGTCGTGTGGGCGAGGACTGCTGCTGGTGTGTGTCGCAACTGTCATTCAAGGCCTGTCGACCAGAATGTCCGTGCGTGAACGCTGGTCGGGGGCGGACATGGAATCTGCTATGCAATTGCCGGACCGTGACAAACTTTGTGTTGGCCAGCATCCGCACGTCGCACCTCACGGGCTCCGAGCAGGGAGGATCCGAGAACTCGCCAGTGATGTTGTGAGGAATTGTCGGCGGTTGCGCTCTCCGGGGGTAGGGAGCAATTCCAGCAGCGATCTCGATTGATCATATCACAAGCTGCCGGAATCTCCATAAGTCGTTGAAGCCACGTTTGATCCGCAGTTTCTGGGAGTCGACAGGGAATTCGCTACGATGGGGCTCTAAATCGGTGCCTTGAGCCGGTTCGCACTGCGGATCGGATCTCACTGCCTGTCTGCAGAAATGATCCCTCATGACTGGTGTCCCTACTGCGCCTCTTGCCGCCGGCCACCTGCCGCGAACGGGCCCGGTGTCGGCCTTCCTGCTGGCAATCACACTGTCTGCCGTCGCGCTGCTCGGCGTGCTGCCGGGCAGTGCCAACAAGCACAATGCAAGTTGCGGTACCGGCATCACGCTGGACGAAAGCTTCAATGTTCAGCAAGGAGCGCTACTGGTCGCTGCCTGGAAAGGCTACGGTCCTGTGCTGTTCTTCCCGGAAAACGTCCGCGAGGTGTTTGGCGGTCCGTACTACCTGCCCGACCATCCGCCGCTGGGGCGGTTGCTGTTGGGCTTGTCGCATCGACTCTGTGTGGGATCGGACGTCACCGGCGTCGATGTGCTGGCGGGACGCCCTGCCTCGGCCGTGGCCTTTGCCGCCTGTGTGGGACTGCTCACGTGGTGCGCGGCACGCTGGTATGGGTGGGGGAGCGGAGTCGTGGCCGGGCTCGCCTATCTGTGTCTGCCGCGCACGTTCGGTCATGCGCATCTGGCGGCTCTGGAAAGTGTGATGAACCTGACGTTTCTGCTGGCTGTGGTCGCGGTCGCCGCCAATTGGTCGGCAGCGGCTCCCGTGGGGTGGAAGGGGGCGGCCCTCGCGGGTGTCTGTCAGGGGCTCGCGATGCTCACCAAAATTCAAGGCTTTCTATTCGCTCCTGTCGTCGTGTTATGGGCGCTGTGGCTATGGCGGCAGCGCGCGTGGAAACCATTGTTGATCTGGGGCGTCGTGGCGGGGCTGACATTTGAACTGGGCTGGCCGTGGCTGTGGCTCGACCCCGTGGGGCACACGCTCAAGTTTCTGGGGAGCGGGACCGACCGACTGTCGCTGAATGCGTTTTACCTCGGCCAAGTCTTCGCCGATCAGCTCGTCCCGTGGCACTACCCGTGGGTGTTGACGCTGGCCACGGTGCCGCTGTCCACACTGCTGCTGGCCTCTGCTGGGCTGTGGCAACAGCGCCGCGGATCTGGGACCGGGCTGTGTACTGTGGGAACATCGCGAGAATGGTTGCTGGCCTTGGCAGCGCTGTTCCCGCTGTGTCTGTTTTCCACTCGCATTGCCGTGTACGACGGTGAGCGACTGTTCCTGATTGCCTGTCCGCCGCTGGCGCTGTTGGCCGGTGCAGGATATGCCCGTTGTGTCGCTGCCAGCAGCGCCCGTCGCCGCGCCTTGCAAGGGGTGCTGGTGATTGCTTGTGGCGTGCAAGTGGCCAATCTAGTGGCCATGCGCGACTGCTGGCTCTCGGCCTATTCCCCGGCGATCGGCGGCCTGGCAGGGGCGAACGCCTGTGGCCTTGAGCGCAACTATTGGGGAGATGCCATCACTCCGGCCCTCATCACGCAGGCGATGGCTGAAGCGCCAGGCTCAGCTCGCATCCTGGTCGGTCCCGTCCTGCACCAGTTCCAACTCGCGGATCTGACCCGCGCCTGGTCACAGCACTGGGGTAGGCGCGTGCTGGAGCCGTTGACTTCAGCCAGCCTGACGGCCGCCCAAGCCGATACCAGTCGAGAAACGTGGATTCTCGTTTTTGAACGGCTGGCCGATTTGACGCCCGACCTGCAGGCGATACTCACAACGTGCCCTTGCGTGGCCGAAGAACGGCGACAGGGAGTGCGGTTGGCGGCCTTCTATCGGCTCCCTCCCACACCGCTGCCGCCATCGTCCACCGCCGCGGCCTCTGAGAACTGAGCGACGAAGGAACCGTAGCCCATGTCGAACGAACTTTCCCTCACTCATTTTGATGCCAGCGGAGCTGCGCACATGGTCGATGTGGCAGGCAAACCGCCCACCAGCCGCGTGGCCGTTGCGGAGGCTCGCGTCACCATGCTGGCAGCCACACTGACGATCATTCAACAGGGGACCGCGGCGAAAGGGGACGTCTTGGGGGTCGCCCGGCTGGCAGCCATTCTGGCGGCCAAACGCACCAGCGATCTGATTCCCCTCTGCCACCC
>JBGSIP010000260.1:0-2330 GCA_041742495.1 Planctomycetaceae bacterium | reverse complement strand
AATCGCCATCGGCGTTCCCGTGGGCACGTTCGATCAGCAACTCAAACTCAAAGTCGCCGAGCGGCCAGAGTTGATCATCCCGATGCCGATTCGCGCAGCGAACTCTGGCCCCTTGCGCATCCTGGGTGAGGGCTGGACGGCTGCGCAAATGACAGTCAACCTGGGGTCATTCGAGTCACCGCGCGGAACGCAGCGAAAGTTGACGGTATTTCTGACGGAGCCCGAAGGCCACGAAGCTCCGCTCAATGTCACCGGCATCACGACATCTCCGGACTACATCCAATGCCGACTGGTTCCCAAAGACATGGGTGCGAATGCCAAGCAAAAGGTGTTCACGCTGGAACTTGAGATTCCCAAGGACATTGCCCCGACAGTGCGGAGTAAGGACAATCCGGCAGATGTGAAGATCACGACAGATCATCCGCTGCTGCCGGAAATGTCACTGCGAATCCAGTATGTGGCGATTCAACGTCGTTCATAGCGACGGGCGGTGTCATGCGTTGCGCGTCCGGCCGAGGACACAGACAAAGGAGTTTCTGTGCGTAGTTCATGGATTCTGGCGGCGTTTCTGGCAGTGGTGACGGGTGGATATTTGCTGGGGGCCAGTGGCTGTCAGCCGCAGGCTCAGCCTCCGGCGTCACCTGCTGAAAACACCGCGTCGCCGGCGGACTCAGCCTCCGCGGATGGGCAACAGGCAACTGCCGAACAGACGGCTGAAAAAGCCGCTGATGACCTGCTGGCCAACGACAAAAACGGCGACGGTATTCCTGACGAAATTCCTCGCCTGCTTGACGGATGGGAAACGCCAGCGGCGGCCTTCTTGCTCTCGGGAGAAGCACATGGCTATCTCGAACCGTGTGGCTGTTCGCCCCGTCAAAGTGGTGGTCTCTCTCGCCGCGGCGACCTGTTCCGTCAGTTGACCGAACGAGGCTGGAGCTACACTGCGTTTGACCTGGGGGGCTCGCTCAAACGCAGCCGCCGCCAAAGCAAAATCAAGTTTGAAGCGATGCGGGAAGCTCTCGCCCGGTTGAACTATGCCGCCATGGCGATTGGCCCGGAAGAGTTGGCGCTCGAAGTGGACTACCTGTTTTCGCTGGTCCCCGATGCCACCAGTCCGGAAGCCAAGGTGCCTTATGTCACCTCCAACGTCGCCTTTTATGGCACTCCCGATTTGGGAAGTCCCGCACCCGTGCGGCTGATGCAGGTGGGTGCGGTGAAAGTCGGTGTCACCGGCGTGCTGGGGGCTTCTTACCTCGAGAAGATTTATCCCCCGCAGAACCCTCCCCCGCCGGGCATGTTGACCGTGGCGGCAGTCGACGAGTCGATCACCGCGGCACTGGCCAAAATGGAGGCGGAGAGCACGGAGTTCCGCGTGCTGCTCTCGCACGCGAGCCTGGAAGACTCTCTGGCGATTGCAGCGCGGTTTCCGCAGTTCCAGCTGATTCTCTCCGCGGGAGGCCCGGAAGATCCTGAAGATGACGCCAAGTTTGTTGGGTCGACGATGGTGGTGACCGTCGGTCAGAAGGGGAAGAAAGTCGGGGTTGTCGGGTACTACCCCGGCCAAACTCCCGCCGTGAAGTTTGAGCGGGTGGAACTGGACATGTTCCGGTTCAAGCGGTCGCCAGCCATGGAAGAAGTGATGGCGTTCTACCAGGAGCGGCTGGCCAACGAAGGGATTGTGGCGTCGATGAAGCCGCTGGCACACAGTTCCGGGGCAATGTTTGTGGGGGCGAAGTCCTGCGGGGAATGCCACACCAAGGCCTTCAAAAAATGGAGCACCACGCGGCACGCCAAGGCGTATGTCAGCCTGGAGAAAGGGCGGGAAAACTACGTCGAAGGGGAGTGGATCAGCCGGATTCACGACCCGGAGTGTCTCAGTTGTCACGTCACAGGCTGGGAACCCCAGGAAGTCTACCCGTTTGAGTCGGGCTTCCAGAACGCGACCGACACGCCGCATCTGTTGGGGCAGCAGTGTGAAAACTGTCATGGGCCCGGCAGCCAGCACGTGGAGCAAGAACAGTTGTGGAAGAAGGAGCGTCAGCGAACCGATGCGCTGCTCGCTCAGCGGCAGGCGATGCACCTCGACAAAGCGACGGTGGAGTCGAAGGTGTGCCAGCGCTGTCACGACTACGAGAACAGCCCCAAGTTCGAGTTTTCCAAATATTGGAAAGAGGTCGAACACCCGTGGCGCGATTGATTCCTGCCAGCCCGCCGCCCGCAGGAGTGACGCGGCGCGGCTGGGGTCGGTGATGGCGACGAAAGGCGATTCCGGCGATTGGTGTCTGCGCTACTGCGCGCTGCACACGTCGGGACGCAGGTGGCGGGCGTCA
>JBGSIP010000259.1:0-4963 GCA_041742495.1 Planctomycetaceae bacterium | reverse complement strand
TTCCGCATGCCGCCTGACAACTGGCTGGGCATCTTGCGACCGGTGCCCGCGGGCAGCCCCACGTCCTTGAGCCGCTGCTCCACCAGTTCGAGAATCCGGCGTTCTGGCAGCGAACTGTTCAAACGCAAGCCAAACGCCACGTTGTCCCCCACACTCATGCTGTCAAAGAGAGCTGCGTTCTGGAACAGGTAGCCAATCTGCAGACGCTGCCGCTGCACTTCACGAGACGACATTCGATCAAGCCGAGCGCCCTGCCAGTACACGTGGCCGCTGGTGGGCTGCAGCAAGCCTGCCATCAGCTTGGTGGTGACGCTTTTGCCGCAGCCACTTTCACCAATGATGGCCAGTGTTTCCCCGGGATACAGCGCCAGGCTGACATCGCGCAAGACCAGTTGCGATCCAAAACGCTGGGTCACGCCCTGCAGCGCAATGAGCGGTTCGTCGTCGGTGTCGTGGTCGGTATCTGCTTCGTCAGCACGCATCAAAAGCCCCACAGAATTTCGTACAGCTTGGACAGGAAGACCCCCAGCAGAAAATCGAGAAAGAGAATCATCGCAAACGAATAGACGAAGCTCTCCGTGGCCGCCCGGCCAACCCCTTCCGCGCCCGCCTGGGTGTGAAATCCGCGATGGCAACTGATGACCCCGATCACGCCCCCAAAGAACAGGCTCTTGAGCGCGCCTGAGAAGACGTCAAACACGCCGACGAACGCATATGTGTGATGCCAGTAGTAAAAGCTGTCGATGCCCAATACGGCGGTACTGAATCCCCAGCCGGCGAGAATCCCGACACCATCGGCAATCAGTGTCAACATCGGGATCAGTACCACGCAGCCCAGCACGCGGGGCGTGACGAGAAAGTGAATCGGGTTCGCCCCCAGCGCCGTCAAGGCGTCGATTTGCTCAGTCACGCGCATGGTGCCCAGTTCGGCCGCCATGGAAGAGCCGACGCGCCCCGCCAGCATGGTCGCGGCCAGCACCGGTCCCAGTTCCTTGACCAGCGACAGGTTGATCACCGAACCAATCCGGTTCTCCAGGTGCATCACGCGCAACTGGTCGAACGTCTGCACGGCCAGCACCATGCCGATGAATCCCCCTGTGACCACGATCACAGGTACACTCAGTACGCCGATGCGATACAAGTTGGGCCACAGGGCGACCGCGGGAATGGGACGGCTGAAGAACCAGCCAAACGCCGCCAGCGAAAACAGCGTGAGGTCTCCCACGGCCGTAATCGCGTCGATCACCGCTTGGCCCAGCCAGTGGACGGGCGTGGATGTCAAAAAGGTAGGAGCCTTCGTGGACACGTTCCCGAACCTTCCTTGGCCTGAGACAGTGGCAAAAACTCTCGTCACGCGGTCCGGCACCGCCATGCTCACCTGGTTGTCCCGGTCTGAAACAGGGGACTTCTCCGGGTCGGCATCCTGAACGACAGTCGGACCGTAGCTCAATTCCCCCCGGCAGGGGGAGACCATTTCCTGAACGAGGGGAGAGCCCTGCGGCAGAGTCCCCAGCGGAAGAACCAGCGGCGGCTCGCCGCGTGTCGATTCGCGGTCCCGCAGCGTCGAGCGTTGACCGTGCCGGCAGGCTTCGCTATCCTTTGCCGCTTCCACCCACCCGGGAGGAAATCTGGGACCAGTCAGGGATTGGCGGTCGCCAGACTCAGGCGTGAGCACACCAGTTTTTGAGGGCAGAAGGCGACGGTATGGGGCGGATTGAACGCACACGGGAAATTGCTCGTCGACGCAAGCGCAAGACGCAATTCAAGAAGATTCGCGCAAAGTACGCCAAGGCCACTTCGGACTCCGAAAAGGCAGATCTGCTGGCCAAAGTCCGTCGCATGAGCCCCTTCATGACGCTGGAACCGGTGGAATAATCGTCGTTGGACGTCCGCCGATCAGGTTTGGTTTAACGGTTGCCGCGGAGGCCACTTCCGCGGCATCTTCGTTTGCGCCGCAGCGTGAATGCACCGTCGGCTAGCGCGAGCCCTCGACTGGATTGCGGCCGAAGAGACGAGCGAGAGCACGGCGGCGAATAAACGGCTGGCCTGCCAGACGCTGCCCAGACGCCTCTGGGTGACAGGGCGGCATTAGTTGCCGATGAGGGCCTGAGAGCGCAGTCCCTTAGCCCGCGATGAGAGTTCGCCTTCGGGAACAATCTGCTTCACCGTCAGGTTGCGGACCAGTTCGTGCCGATTGGTCAGGCGGAATGGCAACAGGTTGTCGCTGACAAAATCCAGCGGCGGAACCTGATACCACGGAGCGTTGACGTCCCAGTACAGGGATTCCGTTTCGAACCCATCTTTCACCAGCGACACCTCATACGTCCCGTAGTGGGTGAAGTCGCGGGACAGCGGCGTGTAGCCCGCGTCCTTGCCGTTGATGCGCACCAGCGCTCCCGGCGGATTCGAGCGAATGGTCATCCGGCGATTGACGCAGCCCGTCCCCAGCAGACAGACGCAGGCCAGCACGCACACCCACGGCGCGCGTGCCACGATGCCATCCGAAGTGAGTTTCCCGCCCGACATGGGGTGTCACTGCCAGTGAGCCGACCAATCCCTCGCGGTCATCAGCGGACCGCCTACTGACGGCCTTCTATGTCAATTCGGGTTGGTCTGCCAAGACAATTTCGGGTGCGGCAATTCACCTTGACGTTTCTGCGGCCGCACTGTTACCCACTCCCGGGCACGGTCACAGGGCACTCGAGGGTAGACGGCACTCGGCGTCGCATTCTCTCGCGAGCTGCCGCAGCACGTTCGCTTCCGGCGGGCTGCGGGCAGATTGATCTCGCTTGGCCGAAGTTCGATTTGAGCACTCCTGATCTGGAACCATCGTATGGCCAATTCCCGCCTGACACCGCCCGCGGCGTTGTCTTCTACATGGAACAACGCCGCTGCGCTGGCCCTGCTGTTGGTTCCGACGGTGATGGCCGTGATCGTGCAGTGGTCTCCGGCCTCGGTGCGAGCGACGAACCCCGGCCGGCCGCGGCCATCGCTCGCCTTTGAACAATATGTCGTGGATCTGCACACCATTGATCCGTCGGTCCCGCGGGCGATGGCCCGCTTTGGCTTTGAAAATCGCGGAGCTCAGCCGGTGCGCGTAAGCAAAGTCAAACCAAGCTGCGGCTGTCTCACCGTGCGGATGGGGGACCAGGAATTCGAACCGGGGGAATCGGGCGAATTCTTCGTGGAAATGGATGTCGCCGGAGAGGCGGCCGGTCACAAGCGATTTACCATTGACGTTAGCTGCACGGTGCTGGCGGCACCGGAAGCCACCGCCACCGCCGATGACAGTTCGCAGGTGACCGCAGTCGAAGTTCGCGCCACCATTCCGCCGCAAAAAGTGACCGTCGCTCCGCCCGCGGTCATCTTCTATCAGTACACCGACGAACCGACGACGCAGGTGGTCAAGGTCTTCGACCATCGGCCCGAGCCGCTGACAGTGACAGAGGTCGCTGGCATCGACGGGTTGGTCTCTGCCACGCTGGGTACGCCGACCGTCGACCCGCAGGGCATCTGGTCGCAGCCGATCTTCATCAAGACCCTCCCGGGCGTGGCCGCGGGTCGGCATGATGGAGTGGTGGAGATTCGCACGGCGGACCCCGCCTACCCGCTCTTGAAGGTGCACGTTCTATTTGAACGGCTGACCGGCGGTGCTCCCTGATCGCGGGTGCGGTACGCGCCCAGCAATTCGGAATGACAGATCAGCGACGGTGCGAAACCGGCTCCGCCGTCAATCGTTGAGGATTTGGGCCGCTTCCTGATCGAGAAAATCGAGCGAGAGCCAGCGGTCGCCCATTTCAATCAGCACCGCGCCGGGCAGCGTATCCTCGACCTGCACGAAGTACTCGACCATGGCGGATCGCTGCGTTTGATCGGAGGGGAGCTCCATCACAATGTCCTCGGCGGTCACGCCCGACCAGTTCGCGCGCGGTTTTTCCGATTTTCTGACGAGCACAAACGGATCGAGCGAGAATCGTTTGCGCAGTTCGAGCACCATCGGCAGCACGTGTTCGCGGTCGAGTTTGGGAATCGCGGGGTCGTCGTTGTCGGCATACACTCCGCCGCCTTCAAAGAATTTCACCGGGTCGACACGCTCGAACGCGGACAGGCGATCGGTTTCGATCCGATAATCGGCGGCCGCCCGCTGCCGAGCCGCCTGCGATTGCTGGCCACTCCAGCTCAGGCCCCAGGCGATCAGCACTCCCAGCACAATCACGCCCCCCAGAGCAAGCACGAGGGTGCGCGTCAGGGCTCCCGCACGCTGTGGAAGTTGTGGTGTCGCTGGCACTGTGTTCATCGCGTCAGATTTCCTCAGCCGTAGGGCAGCCGCGGTCGTGGGTGGCCAGCCCGAGTCGTCAGGGGGACCGCAGACTGCTGCATGTTGTGGCGACTCACCCAGCCAAGGCAACAAAAAACTGGCATCCGGAACCCGCGAGGATTCTGAATGCCAGTTGAAGTTTCAGATTCCGCACCGGGTAAGCCACCGGCTTGGCCAAAGCTGGTTTCCGCCGGACCGACTGCACTGGCGAAGCCAGTGGCACCCAAATCGCCCAAACTCGTCGCCGGGGTTCAACCGGCAACTAGAAGGTCACGGTGCCCTTGGCCACCAGGCTGCAAGAACCGTTCTTGGCAACTTCGAAAACGGCCTTCTTCAGTTCGCCGCCCGTCGGAGCCGCAGGGGCCAAAGCCAACAACTCGCTAATCACATCGGAGAAGAACGCAGGATTCACGTCCTTGAACTTCGACTTCTTGCCGGAATCATTGAACGTGGTGCCGTTGACTCGCACGACAGCCTTATCGGACTTGGGGTTGAGGCTGGCCTTGAAGTAGCCCGTGCCACGGAAATCATTCAGGAGCGCGCCATTGCTGGCCACTGAAGGCAGGAACACAAAACCCTTACCCTTGAGCTTCTTGGCCTGAGCAGCAGCACCGGAAATCAGTGCGACGGCAACCAGAACACAAA
>JBGSIP010000258.1:0-1961 GCA_041742495.1 Planctomycetaceae bacterium | reverse complement strand
TCATTTCGACCCTGGAAATGCCGACGGCCGGTGATGCGTTTGTGTGTGGCTATTCGGTCATTGACGATCCCGACAAGGTCCGTCAGAACTTGGGCTTCATGCCGGACAGTTTTGGCAAATACGCCAACATGACGGTGACGGAGTATCTGGACTTCTTCGCCCGTGCGTATGCGTTAAAGGGAGATCGTCGGCGAGACGCCGTGGCGCGCGTGATGGAATTCACCGAGCTGCGCAAAATTCCCGACAAGCAGATCAAAACGCTCTCCAAGGGGATGTCCCAACGGCTGGGGCTGGGGCGCGTGTTGATTCACGACCCCCAGGTGCTTGTGCTTGACGAACCGGCGGCCGGTCTCGATCCCCGGGCGCGGGTTGAATTGCGGGAACTCATCCATCTGCTGGCGACACAACTCAAAAAGACGGTTCTGATCAGTTCACACATCCTCACCGAACTGGGGGAAGTGTGCGATTCTGCGGCCATTATTGAGGCCGGTCAGATTCTCGCGGCTGGCACGATTGAAGAGCTGCGGACGCACAAACAGCGGCGACAGGTGAGCGCCGGACAGGTCGTCCTGCAACAAATGGTTCTGCGACTCCTGGCCAGCGATGCGCGGATCGAACGGTGGCTGCTCGAACAGCCGTTTGTCTCGGCGGTGCAAGTGCTCGCCGACCGCGTGGAGTTCCAGTATCAGGGGGACGAAGCAGCCCGGCATCAGTTGCTCAAAGCCTGCTTGCACGCTGATTTCTCCGTGCTGGAGTTTCACAGTCGCACGGAGACGCTGGAAGACGCGTTCATGGAAATCACCAAGGGCATTGTGCAGTAGGCTATGGCGAACATGGACCTGGCAGGCATCGTCTCGCCACTCGACAGCGACAGGTTGCATCCGATGCTGGTGAAAGACCTGCGTCAGATGTTCAGCGGCGTTGCGTTTGGGGCGACCCTCCATCTGTTCTTGCTGGTGATGTGGCTGGGAGCCTGCCTCGTCGTCTTGACGGCTCCGCAAGAGCAATTGCGCCAGACCGCGGGACGCGACGTGCTGTGGCTGGTCTATCACGGATTGCTGATGGTCTCGCTGGTTGTGGTTCCCGTCCAGGCCAGCGCCTCGCTGCTGGCTGAGCTGTCCGAAGGCTGTCGTGAAATGCTCTCGCTGACGACCCGCGTGACCCCTCGCGGCATCCTGGCTGGCAAGCTCTACGGTGCCGCCGTGCACGTGGGTGCCTACTATGCCATCGCACTGCCGTACTTGAGCTGTGCGTACCTGTTGAACGGCCTGCCGCTGGAAGCCCTGCTGTGGATTGTGCTGTACCCCTTACTGCTGTGCATGGTGCAAGTGGTGTGGGCGATGTGCCTGACGGTTGCACTGCCACGCTGGCTGGGTGGGCTAGGGCTGCTGATCTGCCTTAGTTCGGGTTGCGTGGCCTGGATCGTGGGAGAGATCACTCTGGGTCTGGTCATGGATGGGTCACTCCTCTCTTGTTTGGGCGGGTTGTTGGTCGTGGGCATCATCCTGCTGGGCCTGGCTGCAGCTGAGTCGGACCTCATTGTGCATCACCTGTCCGGTTGCCCACCGATAGCGTTGCCCTTTGCGGTGGTTGAATACGGCGGTTTTGCGTCCGGGACGGCATTCGTGCGACGCCCCCTGGGCCCCCGCAGCCAGGGGACTCCCGGTGAGTCCATCCCGGCAGCGTTCGAAGTGGCAGCGATAACAAAGTCGGAGAGCGCATGAGTGTCGTGGCGAACACAACACGATCCGTGGGAGTAGCCCGCGAATGGTTTGGCCAGATTCCGATGTGGGCCGAGAATCTCAGTGATCGGGTCAATCCGATTGTGGTCAAGGAGGTGCGCCGCGCGCTGAAAAGCCGCCAGTTCGTGCTCACCTTTATTCTGCTGCTCCTGGCTTCGTGGCTCATTTCCGTCATCGGCGGACTGTCGATGGGGCTGGCGCTGGAATACGGCACGCCCG
>JBGSIP010000257.1:0-16229 GCA_041742495.1 Planctomycetaceae bacterium | reverse complement strand
GCGAGGCCGTCAATCACCGGGGTCAAAATCTGCGGATGACCGGCGCAGCCGAGTGACGTGTTGCGTTGGTCATCGACAAGCACGAACACAATGTTCGGTCTTGTTTCAGCGGCAACGACATCGACCAGCTGGAGTACGATTGCACAGATGAATAGCGAGAGTCGCGTTCTCATGGGAGCCAATCAGGTGTCGGGGTGCGGGATATGCTGATCGTCACAAGATCGATCAGTTCAGTAGCCGGCGTGGCATCGTACGTGTCACAGGGCCGCCAGGAGTACAGGCGGTGTGGTTGCAAGTATCGATGGAATGGAGTGCGAAGGCCGGCTATGACCTTCATTCCTTGGAGAAGCGATAGACAGCCAATTTGGTACGTAGGATCAGGTCATCATTGATGGCGAGCGGACTCGCCATGATCTGCTCGTTGAGCTCATATCGCGCGACCTCCTGATACTTTCCTGCAGCGCGGAAAACGGTAACATGACCATCGTGATCGCCGACGAGTATTCGGTCACCACTAGCAAATGGCGATGACGAGAATTTACCACCCAGACGTTCACGCCAGACCAGTTCGCCGTCTGCGTGATTAAGCGCGTGCAGAATGCCGGTGTCCGTGACGGTGTACAGGCGGTCGCCCAGGCGGATCGGGCTAGACATCAGCGGCATTCCTTTCGACTGCCGCCACAGAACGTGGGTGGTTGTCACGTCACCGGATCCTGTTGGGTCAATCGCAACGAGTTCGTTTCCACCATAGCCGGTGGCGATGATGACCTTGTTATCAACGAATATTGGCGTGCACCCAAGGCTAAAGCCTTTGCTGTGCTGCAGACGCCAGATCTCGCTTCCTGTCTGCACGTCATAGGCAATGCACCACTGTGTTCCAGGAACGACCGCTTGTGACTTGCCGTCGACGGTTACAATCAGCGGCGAGCTGTAGGACGATCGGAACTCCTTTGCCCTGGCTTCGACAGGTGGTCGCGAAGTGCGCCAGATCTCCTCACCTGTCTGCAACGAAAGCCCAGCCACGTACTGATCGCCCATGCCATCGCAGGGGACAATGATGACTCCATCGGCGTGCTTGACGCTGCTGCCAGGGCCTATGTTGTCATCGTAGGTCAACGTGCAACGCCAGAGCTCCTCCCCCGAGTGTGCGTTCAAACAGAATGTTCCGTACAACCCAAAGTGCAATACCACGCGCTCATCCACCCAGACGCCCGTGGGGGAAGCGAAAGAGTTCATCACATTGAGCGTGTCGGGTGACATGATTCGCGCAAGTTCGATGCGATGAACGAGTTTTCCCGTGTCAGCGTCGAGGCAGTAGGCGATAAGAGTCACGCTCCCTGAGATCACTCGTCTGCCACCGCCTTGGCCCTTGGCAACCGGATCGCCTTCGGGCTGGCTGGTGACGTCATGCACCAGGGCGGATGTCAACCAAAGACTCTTTCCATCTGTGAGCGGTGAGGACCAGCCAGACTCAGGAAGCTCGGTTCGCCAAGCCAGATTGTTCGGTTGATCGATCTCCATGACGACGCGGTCGCTCGAGGCAACACCACTGCCATCCGGCCCGCGAAACGCCCGCCAGTGCTCGTCGGCACCGCGGCCCGGCGAGGCGATCAGCAGCACCAAAGGCATCAGCATGGCCGAAAGACTCTTCCGTAAACTCAGTCTCATGGCAGTTATCACTTTGATCTCGTGCGGGGAATGCTGCGAGGTGGCGCTGCGAGTCAGTCCACCCTGGTTGTGTCAGAACTATGGATGATGACCGGGCCGAACAGGCCGAAGGGCTTTGGCTTTTCGTTGCTGCGATCCGGTGGATTGGATGTCCAGGTTTTTTTGGCATCTGCGGCGCGCCCGACGTCGTAGATGAGCTGATTGCGCCAGCAGTTTGTGACACGAATCTCTAGTTGGTTCGCGCCTTCTGTAGCGGCGCTTGAAAGGTCGAACACAAAGGGGGGCGCCCAGCACGCGCCAATCTTCTGGTCGTTGCACCATACTTCGGCGATGTCGCCGACGTCTCCCAAGTCAAGCACCAGATGGCGGCTACGCTGAAGTGAGACTGCTGTCCGATAAATCACCGTTCCGGAATAGTACCTGACCGCCTCGAGCGGGTGATCAGACAGTGGCAGAAGCGAATCGAGGCTGAGCTCGGAAGGTGCATCCCAGCCCCCCTCAAACGACAGCTGCCATGACTTGTCCAGGAGCGTAGAGCGGGCCTTCACGGACAATTGTGATTCGATTCCCTTGGATGAGGTGAGTGAGTAGTCGCCGGGCTCCCAGATCCCAAACCGGCTACCGACTCGCTGAACGCCGCTCGTAAGGGGCTGGCCATGCGTGCGACACCAACCAGCATCGGCGCTCATCACGATTTGCTCGCCCAGAGCCATCCTTGAGATGGACTCCGCGGGGCCACGTTCCCGGAATACAACCACGACAGAGCCGTGTGGATCGAACGAAATCGCCACATTGGTTCGTCCCTCCTCTGCCTTCCACACGGTAGCGCGGCTCTGTTCCCCGGTGAGCGCATCCCAAACCTCGGGAAGACGCCCCGTGACACGAAAGCTGACGCACGCATCGGTTGCCTGCGGATTCTGGCTCGATATAAAATAGAAATCGGCGTCGCTCGTTCTTCGGTGAGTCCAGAACGCACCAAGAGCCGGCGGTACAACAACATCGGGCAGTACGGCTTCCGCCTTGAGCACTTCCCCGATTGTCTGTCCCCAATAGATCCTCCCATTTCCACACTGCTTCACGCCCGACACATCGTCGCCCCAGAGCTCGGCAGCGATTGAGCGGATCTCTGCAAGGTCGTCTGCCCCCCCCATCAAGCTGGGGGAATCAACAGGCTTGTCAGCGAGAATGATCGCTCCGGCTGAAGCCAGAGCCTTGATCTTCTCCGCTGTCGAGCGGAGCATTCGCTTGGAGTTGCGCAGCCAGAGCACCCGATAGCTTCCCCCATCCGGAATCATCAGCTGCCCGTCTTTTACAGAGACCCTGGACCGCAACACTTCTGCGTTTACGTGGTCATATTGATAGCCGGTGGGGAACGGTGCCATCTGATACGGAGGTCGCTCGAGCTCATCACCCAGATACCAAAGAACGTCTGCGACGTACTCCCCCTGTTGCAGAATGCATTGACACCGAGAGATATAGTCAGTGAATGATGGCATATGCCGCCACCATGTCTGATTGCGTACAAACGGAAAGCCGGTGGTTCCGCCAAAGGTGGAGCCCGGGAAGACCTCTGCCGGATTGTGCGTAAACGTGTGGAAGACCAGATGGTTGACACCCAGCGCGAAGTGCTGATCGATGAGCGGCTTAACGCAATAGAAGTCCTCGGTCCACGTGCATCCCCCCTCGGTACAAGCCTCGGCGGCAACAATCGGTTTGTTGTAGATATGCGCCGCCGAAGCGGCATACTTGACCGGTTTGTAGTTAAGAGCATCGTCATCAAGCTTCGTTTTCCGATACCAGAACTCCGTCATCGGTACGTCGGCCACGCCGTAGTAGCGCAACGCATCGCCCGGCAAGACTTCTCCGGTTGCTCCCTCAATGTACGAACGCGCCCCCATTTCATTGGCGATCGTTGTGAAGTGACCGAAGAAGTTCGCAACATAGAGTTCATCCATCGTCTCTCGCAGGTCTCGCAAGAACTTATCGGTCACGAAGGCGTCGTGGACGATGTATCCAGCCATCGCGGGCATGTACGAAAGCAGATCGTAACCGCGACGGTGTTGAAACTCATGAAGCAGTGTCTCAGACTTGACGGTCCAGGTGGGGATCATGCGCTCCCAGCTATCAGCCAGCAATCCATCGAGCTGATCGTGGGCCACCCCGTCGAGCGTGCTGGTGAGCTGGCCAATCATGCCGTTGCGTAGATGGTTCTCCAGGGGGGCCCTGTCGAGCTTGTTGGTTTCCCAGCCCTGCAACTCCTCAGGCGACGGGCCGTTGAGCACGCCCATGTTGACATGACCGAAGCGAAGAATCGTCCAGTCGCCCGCCTGCGGTTTCCAGGCCAACTTATTCTCAACCAGCCGGTCGGTCAGATTCACAATCTGCGCCGGGTCGACCACGCAGGCGGGGCTGCAGGCGGCTGTGTCATCCTGCATCAGCTCTCGAAGCGCATACGCGGCTTTGGCTTCCCAGTTGTGAACGCGAGGCTTGCTTTGCAGGAACAGTCGCCCAACGAACGGCTCGCCTGTGCCAAGGAACGTGATGCGGAGTTCGCTGGTCGTTACCTCGGGCACAGCCAGCGTGATGTCATACTGCTTGTCCATCCAGCAACCGTCGGGGACCTTCAATGTCGCCACGAGATGACGCTTTCCCGCTTCCACCTTCTCAATTAAGAGAGAAACATTCGATGCGAGCGTGCTGTCCGTCAGGAACACTGCGGTGGATGGGATGCGGAGCGACCGAATCGTGACCGGATCTGCAAAGCTGACCTGCACGAAAGTGTCCTCGCCCTTGACCTTGCCTACGCTACGGTCGGAATTCTTGTTGATGACTCCTCGTGAGTTTTTGCCACTGAGATTCAGATCACTCGCAGGGTCGAAGATCTTATTCCAGGCAACCCGATCGTTGTTCGACTCGTACTTCGCAGGAACAAGAACGGGCTGGTCATCACCGAGGGGGGTTGGGAACGCCAAGACGCAAACGTCTCGATAGTCTTTGTCGACGTGCAGATACTCTTCGGAAACAGGGATTCGCCCGTCAAAAGCAGTACCTTTGACGTGAAAGGTGGTTTGCACCAGTTCACGTTGTGCGTCCTCAATGGGGACCCATGGTCCACCGGTCATTGCCCATCCGCCGCAGTTCTGAAGCGTGAAGGTCAGGTCTAACCGCTCACATTCCCTGGAAGCATGGCCGATCAGAGAGAACCACTCTGGACTCAGTGGCACGACGGGCTTCACGCGGGGGAAGTCACCTCCCCCCCGACAGAAGAGCTGGATTCCGCCGAGACCTGCGGCCTTGATCGCTTCGAGATCCTTTGTCAGCCCGTCCTTGCTCATGTTGTAGCCGATCACATGAAACCATGTGTCCGGCCTGTATTTCCGGGACGGCGATCGGAACTCCCGGGCGACCGACTCGGCGGTTTGCGCCGTACAGTACGAACTGCTCGCGAGGCACGCGGCAAACACCAAGGCAGAGGTCATTCTCAGCAAGTGGGTCATGTGGTACATCACGTCGGTTTCAATTGGTTGTTTCGGAACAGTGGAATGCAATCGCCGACCAGATCGCCCGAAGCCTCTGACGCACAAGTGGCCTTTCAGAGATGAGCCACACCGCAGGCATCCGGTGTGAGCGAGACGCCTTTGTCGACGTCGAAAAAGTGCTCTTTCAGGCCCGGTAGTTCAGGCAAGATCATCGGTCGACTCCTCTGCCGAGCTGGTATTCGCGCGGCCGCAGAGCCTTGGAACGCGATCATTTCTTCGTTCCTGACCCACGGTACATTTTGTGTCCGGAGTTTCCGGCGGACATGATGTACGCAACAAGGTTCTGGACTTCATTTGCATTCAGTCGATTGAGCAGCGCCATTGGCATTTGAGAGACAGGAGATGGGGTGATCTCTTCGATGTCGTCGCGGCGGACGGAAATTGGATCAACTTTGGGATCCGATGAGTACACCAGGATGGAATCGCCGGGCTGCTCAACGAGCAGTCCTGTGACCAGCTGTCCGCTCTTGAGCGAGACCATCGATGATTGGTATTGATCCGAAATGTTTTTGCTGGGGGCGATAATCGCCTCCAGCAGGTAGCGTCTGTCAAACTTATTGGGAACGCTTGTCAAGTCGGGGCCAACACCGCCGCCGAGTCCATCAAAGCGGTGGCAGGCTCCACAACTGACCGCATGGAACAGGCTGCGACCTTGTTCAAAGCTGAGTTGCTGATTCGACGGTTCGTCGAGCGCCGCCACGGCATCCTCCACCGTCCACTCCCTGCCGGGGCCGACCGGCGGATCAATCGGAAAATCCGGAACTGGATTGAAATCTTCGCCGGTCAGATCTGTCAACGCTACGCGTTCATCATCGGTACAGGATGCCAGGGCCTCCTTGCGGATGTTGGTCAAATAGCCTGGATAGCTGGCTCCGCCGCTTCCCTTGGCAGCGGTATTCAGGAACGAGAAGTACTGGTGGCGTAGCTCGGGCGTCCAGCCCTGGCGAACATTTCGAAGCGTATAGGCAATGTCGATCACGTCGGTCGGCGGAGGATTGTTCATGATCTGCTTGAGTGTCGACCCCTTCTTCTCGTTTTGCGTCTCGATTCCATTCCACGAGATCGGTCTGCCGAGGCCGCGCGCGGCAAGCAGGTGCATGCCATCAGCTGCCACTCCCGGAGCCCGCAGATAGGTCAGCATTTGCAGCGCTTCGTTACTAACATCTGCATCTGGGGACTTGAGAAGTGGTTGGACGCGAGCAATCAGGTGATTGCGTTCCTCGGCTGATGGACTCCCCAAACGTTCCATCACCAGCGCGTACGCGCGGAACAGCCCCAGCTTTTGGGACAAGGGAAGGTCAGCCAGCGGCAGTTCGTTGAGTCTGGCTACTAGTCGCTCGCGATGTTGAACAGTGCCCATGCGAGCAAGTGCCACCGAGGAGGTGATGCGAGCTTGGACATCATCTTCAGAGAAGACCCGCGCCGACCACGTCTCCACGGGCTGCGATTCGATCGCAAGGCGGGCAGCATAACGGAGAAAACGGTCGTCACTGGCCAGATGCGGCCACGCCATTTCCACAGCTGTGGGATTGATTACACCATGAAAGTCTTCCAGCTGGCGACGAATGATCGCAGCAGCGGGCGCCGCCTGCGGCGGGGCAAATGTGGTCGACGCCTGACCCGTGTAGGTCACCCGCATCAACTCAGACTGCGTGCCTCGCCCACCGGTAGTGAAATACAGCGCGCCGTCGAAACCGACCACCGCGTCTGTCACAGGCAACGCCGCTCCCGACACGAAGTCTTCCGCCTCAGCATGATAGCTAGCCCCATGAGGCGTCAGATGGATCGCCAGGATCCGGCCGTAGGTCCAATCAAGTGCATAAATGGCGCGCTGATATTTGGTTGGAAAGCGGCTCCCGCGACCGCTGACCATCCCGGTGGGCGACCCCGGTCCGATATTGACGAGCGCTGGCAGGCTGTCTTCGTAGTATTCCTTCCACTTTCCTGAACCGTTCCTCCATCCATAGTCGCCGCCGCTGACCACATGACAAATGCGTGTTGGACGATACCAGGGCAAGCCGAGGTCCCACTCCATGTCGGCATCGTAGGTGAACAGATCACCGAGGCCGTTCAACGCCACGTCGTATTGATTGCGGAACCCCGCGCAGTAAAGATCATGTGTCTGCTTTGTCAAATCAAATCGAGTGATCCACCCGCCCGGCGCGAGGATACCCGCCGCGTGTCCCTTGGGGTCCGTCAGTCGAGGCAAAAGCAAGTCTTCCGCTGTCGACGGATTGCGGCGACGACTGAGGTGTTCGTCTGTGGGCAGTGGGGTATGGTTTCCCGAGACGGCGAATACGTAGTCGCCGTCTTCCGCATCGACCACGGCATGATTTCCATGTTCACCTTTGCCAAAATACGCCGACAGCAGCTCCGCGTGGTCGACCAGATCATCACCATTGGTGTCGGTTACGCGATACATTCCCTTGCCAGTAATCGAGGCGTACAAGCAGCCCGACTTCCATAACAGGCCTTGAGCGCCCGACAACTCAACGGGCAGCTTCTCAACGAGGGGGGCGCCGTCAGGATCGATGGTCACGCGATACAATCCCCGCTGATCCTGATCCGATGCGATCAGGCGACCCTTGTCGTCAATCGTCAGCGCAACCCAGGAGCCTTGCGAGTCCTTCGGGACCGTGTAGACAGTCTCGACCTCAAAGCCGCTCACCGTTCTCAAACCGCGGTCGTTGACGGTTGGCTCATCTGCCACGTCACTGTCTCCATGCTTGCCCGTCGTTGGAGCTGCCTGCGCGATCGATGAGTCGCTGGATTCTCCCTTCGGTGCCGCGGCTTCTCCGCCTGTGATGCTGCTCAGCAGCCGCTGCCCCTCGGCAGCATTCAGAGAACGCAAGCGCAAGTTCTTGAACTCGGCTCGCATCGGCCCTCCGCGATGCAGCTGGAGTCCAAGTAGCCCAGCCACCATCGCGCCCTTGTGGTGATCATCGACGTCGATCGTCGTTACACCGTTGACTTGATGAAGCAAGCGACTGCCGATGGCGACGATACGGATCTCATTCCACTGCCCTTCTGCGAATGCTTCATCGCTTCCAACGTTACCTAACTGAACGACGGTTCCGTCACCATCGATGTGAACTCGCTGGCCCCGCGTGGCGATCACGCCACGGCCGTCATACTTTTCCCCGTAGAGCATCCCGAAGAACTTCCTCGACGGGTGCAGATCGAGCTGATAGCCCTTCAACGCCAACAGCGGTTCATCAATGAACTGACTGCGGTACTGAATGCCTGAGTTGACGCCTTCAAACCTGGCGCTGGCAGTAAACTCGAAATCAGAAACATTCCCTCCCTGCCAGATGAGGAATGTGTTTTTCTCAATCTGCTGCTGGGCAGTGGTTTCGCCAACGATTGCGCCGTGTTGAACGCTCCAGAATCCCTCTAACCCTTTCCAGCCTGACAGGTCTTGACCATTGAAGAGTGATTGAAACTCCTCGCCGGAGACTGTGGAACTGGCAAGCCAGAGTGATAGAAGGCATGTCAGAAATGGCAGCCTGCAGGACATCATCGTTCCGACTCCTGTTCCGGGGATTCTTGGTCTCTCCTGTGTGCCGCGACTGAGTTGGGCAGCGGGCAGCAGGATTTGCGTGGAGCTGCACTCCCAAGTCTTCAAGCAGGTGTTGATCGTCATGGCCGCGCATGCGTGACGGTGTCGTCATCGCTATGCATTGGACCTCGTCACCCTTGAGTTCAGGGCGATCGCAGCCATTCGAATTCTGGATCCCCCTCGTGGAGCGCGACAGAGCGATGTGGAACAGATCGAAGTCAATGCCTGACAAATGGCCTGCCTGCTGGTTCGCGGAGCAATTGCTGTTGCCGAAACTATGGGTCTGGTCGCCATCTCTGTGGTTCACTCCTTGCGACGGTGGGATGTCACCGTGGACCGAGAGTCGGTCGTTGGCTTGATTCGATGCCTGCTGGTCACTTCTAATGTTCTTAAGACGAAAGCCTGTTTGTATTTAAGGTGGATTGACAGCCACGGAGCAAGGGGAACATTGACGCAGTCAACGATGCAAGCCGCTCAAGAAGCGACGGTGTTGGTTGATCACATGAGTGCCGTGGCGCCAAAGCCAAGCGCGCCCACCGGGATGTTGGCGATATCTGTCCCATCATGCACGCGGTCCCCCAAATGGGGGCGAAGCTGGGCTCGGCCGCGAAGGCCGAGCCTGCGTACGGACGTGCTCCCATTGGCATTTCGCGTCACACCAAGCTATTCATCGCCCCATTCCCCGGTATCCTTGCCCCACAGCGAGGTCTTGTTCTGTGCATTCCACTCCTGAAAAAGGTGTTGCAGTCGCTGCACTACTTCGGGTTTTTGCGAGGCGAGGTCATCCTTTTCGGAAACGTCTTTTGCCAGATCGAAGAGTTCCGGCAGGCCGTCGTGTTTACGATTGAGAACTAGCTTGAAGTCTCCATCGCGAACAGCCCACGTGTCTCCATAAGTCCAAAAGAGAGTCTGGTGAGGCGGAGAGTTCTCTTCGCCCGTGAGATACGGAATCAGGTTAATGCCGTCGAGGGGTGCATGGGTCGGCGAATCAACACCAGCAGCGGCTAGCGATGTCGTGAAAATGTCAAGTGAGATCACCGGGTGTGTGTAAGTGGCGCCTGCGGGCAGAACGTTCGGCCACCTCAGAACAAACGGCACGCGGATGCCCCCTTCGTACATATCGCGCTTGTAGCCTCGGAGGGGCTTGTTGTTGTGCTTCTCAACACCGCCATTGTCCGAAATGAAGACAACAAGAGTGTTGTCAGCTAGGTGATTGCGTTCCAATGCGTCGAGAACGCTTCCCACCGCGCGGTCAAGGGCTATGGTCATGGCGGGGACGACCTTGCCATTCGCCGCTGCCAGGTCTTCCGGCAGGGCATCATTCGGACTATGCGTCGCATTGAATGCCACGTAGATAAAAAATGGTTTGTCTTTGCAGCGATCGATATAACCCGCGGCACGTTTACCGAACTCGTCAGTGATGTACTTGAACTCCTCGGGTCCAGCGGGCTCACGGTCCAGCATCAATGCCGTCTGCGACGGCGGATGCGCAATCGGAAAGTAGGAACGCGACCCGTGAAGGAAGCCGTAGAAGTTCTCGAAACCTCGCTCGCAGGGATGGAACTGTGGGCCCCACCCCAAATGCCACTTGCCGATGGCAATGTTTCGATACCCAGCAGTCCTCAACAGTTCGGGAAGCATCGGTTCGTCGAGTGGGATGCCTTCGACATCGAGCCGCTTCATCGGCAAGTTACCCAGGAAGCCAAACCTTTGCTGATACCGTCCGGTCAGTAGTCCGGCACGCGACGGCGCACAAACAGCCGCAGAAACATAGCCTTGCGTTATCGTCACCCCGCCCGAGGCGATCGAATCAATCCGCGGGGTCGGGATTGAGCCACCTTGAAAGGAGAACTCGTTGTAGCCACAGTCGTCGCCGACGATGGACACGATGTTCGGCTTTGAATGACCGGTACTGTCAAGACCTTCTGCCTCCGCAGGCTGCGCGAAAACAAAGCCAGGAAAAGCGACAGCCGCCGCCAGAACAGAGATAAGAGATATCATAGTGTTGTGTTGATAGGAGGTAAGAGTCATCGTTCGGTTACTACCTAGCCTTGTTCGCATCCGCTGCCGTGCGTTTGGCGCGACGCTTTGAATGGATTAGTTCACCCGTCACCGCCTCCTTGGTGAATTCTTCTAGCCTTGCTTGCATTTGTTTCACACGCTCTGGAAACTGCGACGACAGATCGTGCTGCTCGGAGACGTCATCGGCGAGGTTGTAGAGTTCCACCTTCTCGCCTGATGAGTCCTCATCGTCACCTTCCTCGGCATCGTTGTCCGAGGGATTGACGAGCAGTTTCCAATCGCCCATTCGCACCGCGAGTTGGTCGGTCGAATTGCCCGCCAGCAAGATCGCGTCGTGTGGCGATTTTGCTCTTTGCGTTAGCACAGGCCAAATATCCAAGCCATCCACTGGAAGCTTTTGATTCAAGTTGCCGCCGGCAAGCGTGACCAACGTGGGATACAGGTCGACAATATGAATCGGTTCCGAAACATGGATGCCCTCGGGAATCACACCGGGCCACGTGGCGAAGGCACACACTCGCACGCCGCCTTCGTAGATCGTTCCCTTGCCGGCGCGCAGCGGCAGATTGTCTGCGTATCGCCCCGGCGCAACGCCCCCGTTGTCACTGCAGAATAGAATCAAGGTATTTTCCAGGATTCCTTTCTCCTCCAGCGCACCGATAACTTGGCCTACAGCCTCGTCAACGGTTGCAATTAAACCCGCCATCTTCCGCCGCGTTTTGGAAAGGTCGGCGTACGGTGCTGTGTAGGAATCCGGCACGCCATAAGGCGCATGCACCGCATTGAAGGGGACGTAGAGGAACAAGGGCTTGTCACTCGGTTGGTCCGTGATGAGTGCGCTCGCTTCCTTCGCGATCAGATGGGTCGTGTATCCCTCGTCGTGCGACAGTTCATCATTGCGATACCAATCAAGCTCGCCGACTTTCATGTGCGTTTCATAACTGAGTCCGCCGCCTAGGTGCCCATACTGATGAGTAAACCCTCGCTTCGTTGGCGTATTCGCAGGGTCGAGCTTACCGAGATGCCATTTGCCACAGATGGCTGTCGTGTAGTCCGCCGCTTGGATTGCATCGGCAATTGTCCGCTCTTCTAGCGGCAGTCCGTTGCGATCAGTCGGGTTGAAGATCGTATAGACACCAGTGTGAGTGGGATAGCGTCCCGTCACGAATGCCGCACGCGTGGGCGAGCAGGATGGTTGCACGTAGAAGTCGTCGAGGATGGCCCCCCTGGCCGCGAGGGCATCAATATTCGGTGTGCGAAACTCCGTACTGCCATTGAAGCCGGCGTCCGCGAAGCCCATGTCATCGACCAGGAAGAAGACGATGTTCGGCCTAGATGGTGGCGCTGCAATTGCAAGAGGAGAGGCCAGAATCAGGCACAATATGACAATCAACTGAGGGAATCGTTTCATTACTGCACCTGTTGTTGTTTAGCGTCATTGCGATTACTTTTGTCCTGGCTTGTCTAAGACGAACCAAGACGTCGGAAGTGATTGGGAAAGTCTTGCGATGACGGGCTTCAGTGTGACTTCCTGAGCGAGGTTGACGTACTCGCGCGGATCGGTCTGATGATCGTAGAGCTCGTCACTGCCATCGGCGTAGCGGATGTAGTGGTATCGCGCATCAGTCACCGCTGCATTTCCGACGTCGTGCGAAGATATCGCGACGTGTGGCCAGTGTGACTGGGGAGCTTTCAACAGCGGTACGAGACTGTGACCGGCCAGCGCCTGGGGAACGTCTGACTGAAGGCCGCACAGCTGCACCAGAGTCGGATACACGTCCACCAGGCTCACCGCGGCGTCGCAGCGTGTGCCCATCGTGGACATCCCCGGAACGCTGATCAGAAACGGAACGCGCGTCGTCTGCGTCCACAGCGCCCGCTTGTGAAGCCACTCCTTTTCGCCGATGTGGTAGCCGTGATCAGACCACAGCACGACGATCGTGTTGTTGGCGTAAGGGCTGGCATCAAGCTCGTCCAGAATCGTTCCCAGCACCGAATCACAAAAGCTGATGCTGGCGAGATATGCCTGCATGACTTCGCGCCACCCGCCAGCTTTCCCGCCAATCTGCGTGAACTTCCGCAGGTCACCCGCTCCTAGAAACGTCTCTCGCACTGAGGCGGGAATGTCGCTGTAGTCGTCATCCAACACGTCGGGCAGAGCGAGCGTCTCCAGCGGGTACATGTCGAAGAATTGCTGCGGCACCACAAACGACAGATGAGGTTTGTTAATGCCATGGACAATCAGAAACGGCCGGTCATGTCTCTGCGAAAGCCAGCGGCGCGTATTCCGAACGATTGCGCTATCTGGCATTTCTTCGACGCCGATTGTTGCCGGGCCAATCGATAGGATTCCACGGCCAATGATTTTGTTGGGGCCGTCTTTGGGTGAGTGGTCGCTATACGGAGCAAGCCGTTGCGTCCACGCGGCCTCCAGGCGTTTGGGGGGCAGCCAGTGATCCTCATTCGCGTGGTAGTACTTGCCAGACAGGTAGGTGTCGTAGCCGCTTTGCCTGGCGTTCTCCTCCAAGGCCAGCGCCCGCATCGCTGGCTCGGACCCTGACATCAGATCGCCCAGCTGATAGACGCCTGTTTGATGCGGAGCCATCCCGGTGACCACGGCGACCCGCGATGGATTGCAAATCGGAGCAGCGCAGTATGCCCGCGTAAAATTTACGGACCGCGCGGCCAAGCGGTCAAAATTAGGCGTCTTGATGCCGGGATGGTTCTGCAGGCACGATATATAGTCGTTCAGATCATCAACCGCGATCATAAGAACGTTCGGCCGCGGGCGATCATCGGCGAACACGGCTCCGACGCAGGCGAAGAGGACGATCACAATCGAACAACGAAGTCTCATGGGATGCTATCGTTCGGTGCGGCGGGGAATCTGGCTGGGATGAACGTCAGCGTCGGCTGTGGCTGTCCGCCATTGGGCAAACTCGGCACGCATCCGCGCCAACGCCTCGGCGTGCGCCTGATCGCTGATC
Source organism: Planctomycetaceae bacterium (assembly GCA_041742495.1). Lineage (GTDB taxonomy): Bacteria > Planctomycetota > Planctomycetia > Planctomycetales > Planctomycetaceae > JBGSIP01. The sequence continues at coordinate 2,454 of JBGSIP010000257.1, read as the reverse complement.
AGGTTGTGAACGCCCCACGGATCGGCATTGAGGTCATAAAGTTCTTCCGGCGGCGCGTCATTCATGCACAGTTGCCCCAGCAGTTCATATGCCAGGGGCTGCTGATCCTTCTGCCGAACCGTGTCGTCGTGCAAGTCAATACGGGCAGCTGGCGTGTCGGGCAGCCAGGGCAACATCTTGATCTGTGCCGGGTCAACATCATTGGGCGCTGAGTTGCGATCCTTCGGATTAACGAGCTTTGTCTGGATGGACTTCCAGAACGGCGCGTGAGTATCACTTGGATTGCACCAGAACAGCCACGGTTTCTCGCCCGCCGCTTTGATCACGGACTCGAGATCCGCGGGATCGACAAACGCATCGTAGGGACACCTCCGAGCAGGCTGAACGTGCAGCTTTCCCGACAGGGCACAATAGACGTCCTCCGCCTTCAGCTTCTCGATCAGTGTTGGCAAATCTTCATGCATACCGCCGACGCCGGTGTTCAAAGGATCATTGGCCCGTGTCAGCAGGGCGGGTAGCGGAATCCAGCCCTCTGAAGCCTCTTGCTTGCCACTGCGGTTGTAGACGTTTCGCCAGTTGCCGTTGGCATGTGGAAGCATCCCACTGTAGATCGCGCTTTTGCTGGGAGAGCACACACTCTGGCCACAGAAAGCACGCGTGAAAATGGCACTCTCCTTCGCCAAGGCGTCCAGATGCGGCGTCTGAAGACCGGCGATCATCGAGTTGGGCTCACGCTCACCTCGCTCACTGGTGTAATAGCCAAGGTCCTCCACATAGATAGACAGAACGTTGGCAGGTCGATCGCCGGCGAGCGCTGTGCACTCCGCAGACAGACACAAGCACAGACTAACAATAAAGCTCACAACACATTTCATCGTAACTCACTTTGCCTTTGGTGTCGTGAGTTGAATGCCCTTGGCGCGTTCCTTCGCCCGTTCCAGTGATGCCTCTTCGTCTGGCACGCGTTCTGCCGCTCCCGGCCCGATCTTGCCATCTTGGTTGTAGATCGGAGCGTATTCAGGTTCCCTTTCGCCGGAATTGAGCCGCAATCTGACGTCCGGTCTTTCCGAGAACGCCTTTTGCAACGCCAGCATCCGCTGCAGCTGCTCGGGGTTGCTGTCTGCCAGATCGTGTGTTTCCGTCCGATCGTTCGTCAGGTCATAAAGTCTCCAGGGCTCGTCATAGGCAGTGACCAGCCGCCAGCCACCGTCGACAACTGCCATGTTGTTGAAAAGCGAGAAATACAAGGTTCTGGACGGCAAAGTTGCGCCGTCGGTCAGGACGCTGGCGAAAGAACGTCCGGGCAGGTTGGGGTGCTGCTTGCCGCCGAACGCGCGGGGATACTCGACACCGACAAGCTCCATCAACGTAGGCAGGACGTCGGTGATGTGCAGCGGCTGATCAATGAAGCCCTCTCTGGCAGGAATTCCTTTGGGCCAGCTGGCGATAAATGGCGTAGTCACACCCCCGCTGTGCTGAGTTCGCTTATAGTACTTCATGGGCGTGCTTGAAGTATGCGCCCAAGCCACGCCGACGTTCCACGTGGTCGCGGGTTCACCGAAAGTGCCACGGCGAACTCGGTCATTTGGACTAGCGCCGTTGTCGTTCATGACAATGACCAGCGTGTTATCAGAGATGCCGAGTTCCTGCAGTGTTCTAGTCAGACGCCCCACACCTTGATCAACGCAGTCGACCATTGCGGCGTAGGTCGACATCCGCAGGTCTTCAAAGTCCCGAGACTTTTCGTCCAGCGAGTCCCACGCGGGAATGTTGTCAGGGCGCTCAGGAAAGCTCCAGCCATGGCCAGCGAGTCCAATTGCCTGCTGTTTTGCGAACCGTTCCTTGCGTATCGCATCCCACCCTTTCAGATACTTGCCGCGGTACTTGGCGACCTGGTCAGCGGGCGCCTGGATCGGTGAGTGTGGCGCGTTGTAGGCCAGATACATGAAGAACGGCTGATCGGGATGGGCAGCATGTTCCTCGCGAATGAAGGTCTCTGCGTAGTCGGACAAAGCAGTTGTGACGTAGAAGTCGTTCTTTGGAACTGGCCACGGCTTTCCGTCCAGGGTAAAGGAGTCATCACCAAGGAAGAAGTTGGTCCCGCCCCCCATGAATCCGAAATGTCGGTGGAACCCACGTTCGAACGGCACGCCCACACAATGCCATTTGCCCAGCATCATCGTTCGATAGCCGGCCGACTGAATGACCTCACCAAAATTCGGGCTGTCTTTCCTGATGGCGACGTTGTCGTCGTGCGTCCAGAACTGATGGCCCGTCACTAGAGCCGCTCGACTCGGCTCGCACTTCCCACAGTTGTAAAACTGTGAGAACCTCACACCGGCGTGAGCCAAGGCATCAATGTTCGGAGTGGCGATCTCACCACCGTAGCAGCCCAGGTCCGAGAACCCCATATCATCGGTGATGATCAAGACGATGTTCGGACGCGGCGCGGCG
>JBGSIP010000256.1:0-2628 GCA_041742495.1 Planctomycetaceae bacterium | reverse complement strand
CAAACAAGGGTCGCAGGCTCTCGCGCTCCTCATCCGTGGGGAGCCGGATCAAGCAGCGGCGATACAATTCGTTCACGGCTTCGTCGGGAGACAACTGGCGTTCCTTCAACGCCCGGGCGGTACTCCCTTCGCGAATTTTGCGATTGATCGTTTCCCCATTGAGCAAATGCAGCGCCTGCGACAGCGTCGGTTCCATCCGCACTTCGCACGAGCAGACCGTTTCCCGCGACGCCCGGCCAAACGTGCTCAGGAAGTAGTTTGAGGTCGCTCCGTCGGCAATCTGCACCGCACGCGCGCCGACGGGGAGCCCACGGAATTTCTCGGGCGAACCGGTCACCTGGCAGATGATGTCCAGCAGTGATTCCGCCTTGATCCGCCGAATATTCTGATGGGCGAAATTGCGTTCGTCGTCACCGTTTGATTCGTTGCGCTCGGTCGACCGCTGATACGTGTGGCTGTTGCAGATGTCGCGCACCAGTCTCCGCATATCAAAGTTGTACTCGGCCAGTTTGCGTCCCAGTTCATCGAGCAGTTCGGGATTGGACGGGGGATTGCTGACCCGCACATCGTCGACTGGTTCCACGATGCCCATGCCAAAGAAGTGGTCCCACACCCGGTTGGCCAGATTGCGGGCGAAGTAGGGATTCTCTTGCGAGACCAGCCACTGCGCGACGACATCGCGGCGATCCTGTCCATTGATGGCAGGCTGCTCGGCTCCCAGAAAGACGGGCACGGCATTCTGGTTGGTCACCGGGTGCTTGACTTCCCCGCCGCCCGCATTGAAGACAATCCGCTCGCGGTAGTCTTCAGACTGCTTGCGGCCGACCTGCGCAAAAAACGCGGCGAAGCTGTAGTAGTCGTTCTGTGTCCAACGGTCGAACGGGTGATTGTGACACTGCGCACACTGAATGCGCATTCCCATGAAGACCTGCGCGACATTCTCCGCCAGCTTCAGGTTGTCCCGTTCGAGCTCATAGAAATTGGCCTGCGGAACCTCGAAAGTCCCCCCGGTACAGGCCAGCAGGTCAACTGTCATTTCATCCAGTGGACGATTCGCGGCGATCTGCTGAGCCAGCCAGTCGTAGTACAGCACAATCGCCTTGTAGTCGGTCTGCGGTGTCGAACGCATCATCAGCCAGTCCGCCCACTTGGACACCCAGACCTCCACAAATTCCCGGCGGGTGAGCAGTTCGTCAATCAGACGGGAACGCTTGTCCGGACTGGTATCTGCGAGAAAGGCCTGCTGCTCTTCCAATGTCGGCAACAACCCCACCAGATCAATCGACACGCGACGCAGAAACTCTTCGTCGCTGCACACACCCGAGGGGCGCATTCTGAGCTTGGTCAGTTTGTCATTCACCAGTTGGTCGATGTAGTTCGCTGGCGGGTCCGTGAGTGGAGACCATTGCAGCCCCTCGGGAATGACGAGAAATTGTGAGACCACGGTATGGGTGGCATAGCGGGCCATGACAAACGCCTCCCCGCGCGACCCCGCTGTCACCAGCCCCCCATTGTCGACCGCAGCCACCAGTTCGTTGTTGGTTTCAATCACTGCCATCTGCGTGACGTCGCGCACCGAACCGTCAGAATAGCGGGCGAGCACGGTCATCTGTTGACGATCAGCGGTGCGTCCCAGGACGGCCTGTCGGGGATACAGTTCCAGCGCGGTACAAGTGGCAATATTCGCCGCGTCATTGGGGCAACCCGCGGCGATCCACTGGATGATGTCCCGGGCCATCTCGGAATCGGCTTCAAACCGCTTTCCCCCGGTGTGCGGCACCGCACCCACGGACTTCTCGACCAGCAGGCTGGCCGCTGGAACTGCCAGATTGATCCGGCGGCCCAACTGCTCGCGCGTCATGCGAAAGTGGTCGCCGTCCGGATCATATCCAAACAGCGAGAGCATGAAGCCATCCTTCCCCCGTGCGGCACCATGACAACTTCCCGTGTTGCAACCTGCCTTCATGAAGATCGGCTCAATGTCGAGGCGCAGGCTGACCGGCCGGGTGGTCTGCGATTCCTGAACAGTCAGCGGCAACGAGACAGCTTGGCCAGCGTAGCCAACCACCACCGTGCCATTTCCGTCAGCGACCGGCCACAGTCGATGGCCATCGCGACGCACCAGCACATCGGGAATCTGCCAACTGCACTCCGCTGTCACATCGCGCGTGAGACCGTCGGCATAGGCCGCCTGCACCACCACCAGTTGCGAACCTCTGGAAGTGGTGAGTGAGAGCGCTGGCGGAAAGACCCGCAGTTCCACCAGTGGGCTCTCGGGAGTTGCCGGGACGACGGATGTGGATTCGGCGGGAGCCGCGGAAACGACTGGTTCCGCTGACGCGGCCGCGGCGACTGGCGTTTCGGCACCCGGAGCCTCAGCAGCTGGTTCGCCGCGGACCGATCCCGACAACACCGCCACGCTGACCATGCCCAGCGCGCACAGACTCAGGCCACGACCCAGCACACTCCACATCGATTGCATGGCACTCATGATGACTCTCCGCAGCCCCATTCACTACCCAGAACAGCCCACCGCCCAGAACATCCCACCGCACAGCACAGCCGCTGCCAATCACGCCACGCTTACGGAGTCGACTTCTGTCGTCGCAACTGCTCCAGACGGGACAG
>JBGSIP010000255.1:0-2145 GCA_041742495.1 Planctomycetaceae bacterium | reverse complement strand
TGCTCACGCGTGCGAACTCAATGTCCAAGACAGTCCAGTTTCCATCACGCCCCCCCACGGGCAGCGTACCGCATCAACCACCGCAAGTAGGTCAGGCTGTGCCTGACGCAAGCGTCCCTCGACGATCAATGTCACTTTGTGCGGGCTGCCACTCTCTCATTCGGCCGCCACGCTCTGATTGTGCCGGTCGCAAGTCTTTTCGCCCATCTCGTCAGTCACAGCCTGAAGTACGGCTGTGCGTTGAACGATGCATACTGCTGGGCGTTGCCGTGGCTACTCTCCGGCGGCCAGGTTGGAGCCCTGCTCCGCGACGGACGCAGCTTCGGCAGCGGCTTCTTCTGGCGAAGACACGCCATCGGAAAATCGTTCCGCATAGTAGGCCGCCGCAAAGGAATCCCATTCTTCCGGAGCATGGGCCACCAGCTTGGCTCCCATTTTGTAATGTCCCCAGCCACACAATTCCGTACAGACAATCGGGTACTCACCGGGCTCATCCACTTGAAACCAGACCGGAATGGTCAATCCGGCAACGGCATCCTGCTTGACGCGCAACGAGGGGAAGTAAAGGGAGTGCTGCACATCGGCCGTCCGCAGCCAGACCATCACGGGCTTGCCAGCTGGGACGTGCAATTCGTTCACGTCGTAGGCGTCGCGGACGTGCGGCTCAGCGGTGAGTCGCGTGCCCGGTTCCGGGAAACGAATGCGCCATTCAAACTGTCGCCCGGTTACCTCCGCCACAACTGACTCACGCGCTGCCTGCGGAAACTGGCTCTCCATGCGGAAGTCGGCCCACACGTTCATCTGATACAGGGAGATGAACAGCAGCAGCCCGGCCGGGACGACTGTCCAGATCAGCTCCAGCCAGTTGTTGTGATGCACGTACAGTGCCTTGCCGCGCCGCACGCTGCCCGACCACAACACATAGCCCAGCACCAGGTGCGTGATCACAAACACCGCCCCAGTAATCCACAGGATCACGTAGAACAGGTGATCGATCTCGCGGCCCAGCGGGTGCTCAGAGACGCCGCTGCCCGGGAACGCCCAGCCATATTGGGGCGCGACGAGGCACAGCGCCAGCATGGCGGCGGGAAACCCGACAAACAACAGGATCCACAGAGCTCGCAACACGCGATGAGCTTTCGTTCGATTCGCCACCCGCAAAAGAACCCTCGGCCACCGGCCAGATCGCCAGTCCGGTCAGTGCTGTTGCGACACGTCCGACAGACCGGCTCCCGCCGACGTCTGATGGGAGAGCGACAACACGTAATTTACGACGTCCCAGATTTCCGCATCCGTCAAACCGGTTCCGCCAAACGCCAGCATCCGTGTCCCCTTGATCCCCGCATGGATGCGACGGAACACGTCAATGGGGCGCGTCCCACCGCGGAACACCCCCTGCGTGAGATTCCGCGGTGGCGTCAGGTTGCCCCAGTCATCATGCAGGCCGGGACGGGGATACTCCGTGCCATCGGGGGCCTTCTGCAATTCGCGCGTCTGGATGCCATCCCCGCGACCCGCTTCCCCGTGACAGGCCACGCACTGGGCCTTCTTGCTCAGATACAGCAGCCGACCGTTGTCGAGACTGGTGAGCGCCGGATTGGCCAGCGACGGCTGCGCAGGGAGCGGACGCGGCACCTTGGGCACCACCACACTCCCCTCGTCATTGGCCCGCTCAAAATCGTCCTTCAACGTGCCGAACAAACCCGCCAGGGTCAGTGGCAGATCATTCTGAATGTAGTCGGAGAGCAATTGGTCGATTTCTTCCTGCGTTTCGCCCCCCTCCAACCGTTCGGCGACCGCGGTCTGCGAATAGTCAAATTCCAGTTCGTCGACGAGGCGGCGTTCGATCTCACCACGGTTGGCCAAGAACATCACATACGACACCAACGCGTCCGCGTCCGAGGGGGACAACAGTTTGAACGAGGGCATGTATGTTCCCGCGATCCCCTGCCGGAGAATTTCCCGTAGATCGTTCCGCTGAGCCCGCTCGGAATTGAACGTGCTGGTGTATTTGAACAGGCCCATGCGGAAATCGCGGGGCGGCGGTTCCATGTAGGCCGCGGTGGGGCCCTTGCCGTCACCTGTCGCACCATGACAGTGTAAGCAATGCTGGCGATACAGCCGTTGTCCCAACTCGAGTTTGCG
>JBGSIP010000254.1:0-1949 GCA_041742495.1 Planctomycetaceae bacterium | reverse complement strand
GCGGGGCGCAGGAGACAGGCACAGCCACGGCAGCCCTGCCCACGACCGATCCCAATCTGGCCGCGGTGCTCGACAACTGGGACTGACGTTCGGGGTGCTGTCAGGCGCGTTCTGAGAGTGTCACCTCAGCCGTAGCCCCGTGAGTTGGCATCGCGGCGGACGGTGACCGATCACCGCCAAACCAGCGGTCAATGATCGCGCAGCCACACGCGTCGCTCCAGACGTTGATCGAGGTGCGGCCCATGTCGAGCACGCGATCGACGGCGAGGATCAACGCCTGGGATTCCACTGGCAGTCCCACGGCTTGCAGGACGATGGTCATCATGACGAGTCCGGCGTGCGGAATTCCGGCGGCACCGACACTGGCCAACAGGGCTGTGATGGCGACCGTCGCCTGCACTCCAAGTGAAAGTTCAAAACCGGTCGACGCCTGTGCGATGAACAGCACGGCCACGGCTTCGTACAGCGCAGTACCGTCCATGTTGACGGTGGCTCCCAAGGGGAGGACAAAGGACGCCGTGCGATTCGAGATGCCGGCGCGTTGCTCGGCACACGTCATTGTCAGCGGCAGGGTGCCGTTGGAAGAGGCGGTCGAAAAGGCCGTCAGCAGGGCGGGACTGAACGCCTGAAAATAGCGCCACGGGGAGCGTCTGGCGAGCAGCCAGACCAGCAGCGGCAAGGTGATGCAGCCATGAATGGCCAGTCCACTGGCGACGGTGAGCATGTACCAGCCCAGGGACACAAAGACTTCGAGTCCCTGCGTTCCCAAGGCGTATGCGAGAAACGCAAAGACACCCCACGGCGCGAGATAGACGATCGCGACGGTCATCCGCATGACGACTTCAAACAGCGCGTTGATCACCGGCACAATCACCGCTCGGGTGGCAGGCGGACTCCCGGCGATAAAGATACCTAGCAGCAGACTGAAGGAGATAATCGCGAGAAAGTCGGCGCTGGCGAGTGCTTCGATCGGATTGACCGGGATCGCGCTGAACAGCAGGCCCAGGAACACTCCCGCGAGTGATTGATCGGCAATCTCCGGCGGTGCTCCCCCTGTGCCCGGCAATTGAGCCCCGATGCCGGGTTGAATGAGATTGACCAAGGCGATGCCGGTCACGATGGCGAGGGCGCTTGTCAGGCCGTAATAGGTGAGCGTGGCGGCGAAGATCCGGCCGACGTTGCCCGCCCCGGCCATGCTGGCCACACCCGTCACCAGCGAAAAGAACACCAGCGGCACGGTGACCATCCGCAGCAGACGCAGAAAGACATCCCCCACCAGCTTCAGCGCGGTGAGGATCGTCGCTGGCCACGTGCGAAGAATTTCCTCGACGGGCCCGACCAGTCCCGGATAGGCCTGCTTTAACGCGGAACTGCCCGCGAAGGGGGCATCGACAACGGTGGTTTGGCCGGCGACCTGACGGGAGTAGGTGACCCCAAACCGGGAGACCTCGGGAGCCACACGCAGGGCCCTCCCGGTGAGAGGGACCTCCCCCTGCCCCGCCGCCGGCAGACCATCGAGCGTCAAGCCCGGCCACGCCTGCACCAATTGCCGGTCGCTGATAAACGTGACGACACGCGAAACGGGCCCCGAAGCGTCAATTTCCTGAGCCGTCCATGCTCCGGATTCGAGCCGAGTGACTTGCAAGGTGCCATCGGGAAGCCGCTGCGAAGGCAATTGCAGCAGCAACCCGGCCAGCACTCCCAGGATCAGCGCCCCTCCGATCTGCACGTGCAACGGCCAGCGGAGGGGGTTCGCCATGATCACTCCTGATGTGTCAGCGGTTTCAGTTTGACATTTGCGTTGTCAGCGGCATCAGTGGCGAGCCTTGTCGTAGGCCATCGACAGCCACGCCCCGTTCTGGGCACTGCTGTGGACACACTGCTGAATAAACAGCATCCCCTCGGCCCCATCGAACACGTTGGGATACACGGTGTTCACCGTCTCGAAG
>JBGSIP010000253.1:0-7465 GCA_041742495.1 Planctomycetaceae bacterium | reverse complement strand
AACGGGCCAATGCGGCCTTGTCCCGCATGCTCTGCGACTATGCCCACGAACGATGGGCGGCCCGGCGGAGCGTCTCGCCAGAATTGTGGCGTCCCGTTGGTCCGCAGGCGGACGATGGGGCACTGGCAGATCTGCAACGTGTGCTCGCCCAAGGCAGTCTGGTCGAACAGCAGGCGGCTGCACTGGCGTTGTCGGTGTGTCCGGACACGGCCGCGCGTGCGCTGCTGGCGACGCGACCCGATTTGACGTCCGCCATCGCGGCAGGCCGTCTGACGTGGAACATTGTGACGGCTGGCCTGCCGGCTTCGTGATATCCCGCGTGTGTGCCCATGACGGTTCCTGCCTGGGCTTAAATTGTAATCCCCTCCGTTTCCCGAGAAGCCCGCTATGCAATTCATCGATCCCCACATTCACATGTCGGCCCGCACGACGGATGACTATGAAGCGTTGGCTGCGGCTGGGGTGGTGGCGATCATTGAACCCGCCTTTTGGCTGGGGCAGCCCCGGACATCCGCGGGGACGTTTCACGACTATTTTGCCAGTCTGGTCGGCTGGGAGCGGTTTCGCGCCGCGCAGTTTGGCATTCGGCATTACTGCACGATTGGCATCAATTCCAAGGAAGCGAACAACGCGGCTCTGGCCGAAGAAGTGCTGGAACTGCTGCCGATGTTCCTGGCGAAAGATGGCGTCGTGGCGGTCGGCGAAATTGGCTATGACGATATGACCGAGGCCGAAGACAAGTGTCTGCGTGCGCAACTGGAACTGGCCAAACTGGCCGAGTTGCCCATCATGATTCATACCCCGCACCGCAACAAGAAACAGGGGACCACGCGGTCGATGGATGTCATCGAAGAGCACGGTATTCCGCCGCATCTGGTGGTGATTGACCACAACAACGAAGAGACCGTGCGCGAAGTGCTCGACCGAGGATTCTGGGCCGCTTTCACGATCTACCCCAAAACCAAGATGGGCAACGAGCGGATGGTGGAAGTCGTCCGCAAGTATGGCTGCGAGCGGATCATTGTCGATAGCAGCGCCGACTGGGGAGTCAGCGATCCGCTGGCGGTGCCCAAGACGGCCCGTTTGATGCTGGAGAGGGGCATTCCCGAGGCCCACGTCACAGCGACCTGCTACGCCAACGCCTTGGCCGCGTATGGCCAGAGTGGTCAGATCCGGGAATCGGACTGGAACACGCCGACCCTCATCGATCAACGCACGCTCTTCGAAGGAAACAGCGTTCTGCGCGGACAAGAGCCACGCGTCGATCAGGAAGTGATTGAGTAACCGAACAGGCGAGTATGCATCACAGGCAATGAACTGCGCGCCGTCTCTCACGGGGACGATCGCCGGCCTGGCGATCGTCAACCTGTCAGTTCAACCCCGCTTTTTCTGCGGGAGTGCGCCAGAATTCGCGGCGGCTGTTCAGTGTGCGGATCAGGCGGTCCCAAATGGAGTAGGGGTCGGCTGAGAACAAGATGGTGGCGCTGGCGGGGATGGTCAGCCAGTCGCCGCGGGCGATTTCGCGATCCAGTTGGCGTGCGCCCCAGCCGGCGTAGCCGGAATAGATGCGAAAGGGGATTTCGCGCTCGCCGGACATTGAGCCGCGTATCACGTCGTCGAACACTTCGGCATTCTGCGCGAGGTAGATGCCCGGCACGACAGATGGCTGATCTTCAGCAGTCGTGGGGTCTCCGTGAACGACGCACAGCGCCGTCGGTTCGACCGGTCCCCCCACGTAGATGACGTCGTCGGAATTGGGCAGCTCAAAGTGCTTGGCCAGGGCATGGGCGACGTTGATGGAGGAGGGGCGATTGACCACCAGGCCCATCGCCCCTTCGCTGGAGTGTTCCAGCATCAGAACCGCCGTCTGAAAAAAATTCTGATCGCGCAGTTGTGGCGTCGAAACCAGAAACTGTCCGCGGCAACTCTGTTCCATGACGGAACTCCCGTGCTGAAGTGGTCTGTCCGCTCGCGTGACCGACTCACCCCCAGTATATGGCCTGACTTCGCGAGGGAAAGCGGAGTTTCAGCGTCGCGTCCCGCTGGTGGCCGGCGTGCGGCGTTGACGGCTATTCCAGACGAATCAGCAGGTCACCGGTTTCGACCTGGCGGCCGGGAGCGGCAATCACTTCAGCCACCGTGCCCGGTACTTCGGCGAACATGGTGGACTCCATTTTCATGGCTTCGAGCACCAGCAGCTTCTGCCCCTTCTCAACCCGGTCGCCTTTCTTGACCGCCACATTGACGACCATCCCGGGCATGCTCGAGCCGATCTGTTTGGGATTGTCGGCATCGGCTTTCACGGCAGCCTTGGCGGTCGGTTCCTGTGAGAAGTCCTGCACAGTCACTTCGCGCGGCTGCCCGTTCAGTTCGAAGAACACCGTCCGCTTGCCATCGGCGTGCGGTTCCCCCACCGTGAGGAACTTCACGATCAGCGTCTTGCCTTCTTCGATGTCGACTGCGAACTCCTCACCGGTTTCCTGGCCGAAGAAGAAGATCGGCGTGGGGATGGCGCTGGTGTCGGAGTACTTCTTCTGATGAGCCGCGAAATCGGCGAACACCTTGGGATACAGCACGTGCGAGAGCACGTCGCGAGGATTCGCTTCGCGGTCGAGCAGTTTGGAAACCTGCTCTTTGGCGGCGGCGAAATCGACCGGCAGCAGAGTTTCTCCCGGACGTGTGGTGAGGCCAGGTTCCCCGCGCAGGACGCGCTGCTTGACGGCTTCCGGGAATCCGCCGGGGGGCTGTCCCATCATCCCGCCAATGAGATCGACGACGGATGCGGGGAAGGCGAGTTCGCGCTGCTCGTCGAGCACGTCGGCTGTCGTCAGGTTATTGGCGACCATGAACAGCGCCATGTCCCCGACCGATTTGGACGTGGGTGTGACTTTGACGATGTCGCCAAAGAGCTGATTCACGTCGGCGTAGACGCGGCAGATTTCCAGCCAGCGATCGGAGAGCCCGAGCGCTTGTGCCTGCGCGTAGAGGTTGGTGTATTGCCCCCCGGGCATTTCGTGATCGTACAGGTCGGACGTGGCGGGAAGTGCCGGCGACTCGAACGGCGTGTAGAAGTCGCGGACCGCCCGCCAGTAACTGGCAATCTCGTCAAGCTTGTGCGCGGCAAGCCCGGTATCGCGCGGACTGAAGCGCAGCGCTTCAACCAGCGTGTTCAGGTTGGGCTGACTGGTGCCGCCGGAGAGTGGCGCGAGTGCGGCATCGGCAATGTCGAGATCTTCCGCGGCCGCATTGAGAATGGCGGCGGCCTGAATGCCTCCGGTGTCATGCGTGTGAAAGTGAATCGGCAAGCCAATTTCCTGACGCAGGGTCTTGACCAGCAGGGTGGCAGCCGCTGGCTTACACAGGCCGGCCATGTCTTTGATCGCCAGGATGTGTGCGCCCCGCTTTTCCAGTTCCTTGGCCATCTCCACGTAATATTTCAGCGAGTATTTGGTCCGCTGCGGATTGGTGATGTCTCCGGTGTAGCAGATAGCGGCTTCGCAGATGCCGCCGTATTCGTTCACGGCTTCCATGGCGAGCGTCATGTTGGGCACCCAGTTCAGGGCGTCGAACACGCGAAAGACATCAATGCCTGCCGACACCGATTCCTTGACGAACTCCGTGACGACGTTGTCGGGATAGTTCGTGTAGCCCACGGCATTGGAAGCCCGCAGCAGCATCTGGAACAGGATGTTGGGAATGCGGGCCCGCAAATCGGTCAGCCGTTGCCACGGGCATTCCCGCATGAAGCGCATCGTCGTGTCAAAGGTGGCTCCGCCCCACATTTCGAGCGAGAACAACTGCGAAGCGTGATGAGCATACGCATCGGAAATGGCCCGCAGATCCTGTGTCCGCACGCGGGTTGCCAGCAGCGACTGGTGTGCGTCGCGCATCGTGGTGTCGGTGATCAGCAGCGGTTTTTGTTCCCGAATCCAGACCGCGAACTTCGGCGCACCCAGCTCGCGAAATTTGTCGCGCAGGCCAGCGGGAATGGGGCGCGTGGGATCGACCGGGGGGACCGGTGCCGCAGCGCGCCGGGCACACGTCAGGCGGCCTTTGACCACCGGATTGCCGTTGATGATGGTTTCGCCCAGGAAGGTGAGCAGCTTGGTGGCGCGGTTCCGCCGCTGTTTGAATTCAAACAGTTCCTTGGTCTGGTCGATGAACCGGGTGGTGCATTTGCCGGCCAGGAACAAAGGGTGTTGCAGTACCTTGAGCAGGAATGGGATGTTGGTTTTCACTCCGCGGATGCGGAACTCCATCAGGACGCGTTCCATGCGTCGCGCGGCTTCGGAAAACCGACGGCCGCGGGCACTCACCTTGACCAGCAGCGAATCGTAGTAGGGATTCACGACGGCGCCCGAGAACGCGCTCCCGGCGTCGAGCCGGACACCCATCCCGGCGGCCGAGCGATAATGCGTCACGCGGCCGTAGTCCGGCATGAAGTTGTTTTCCGGGTCTTCGGTGGTGACCCGGCATTGCAGCGCGAACCCGTTGGTGACAATCCGCGACTGGTCCCCCAGATCGATGCGTTCGTCTGAGAGGGCAGCGCCCTCGGCAATGAGAATCTGCGACTTGACGATGTCGACACCGGTGACCTCTTCGGTGACGGTGTGCTCGACTTGAATGCGCGGGTTGACTTCGATGAAGAAATACTTGTTGGTCTCGGCATCGACGAGGAATTCGACCGTGCCGGCATTCGCATATTGCACGGAGCGTCCGATGGAAATCGCGGCGTCGCAGAGGGCCTGCCGAACGTCTGCTGGCAGGTTGGGTGCCGGGGCAATTTCGACGACCTTTTGATGCCGCCGCTGGACGGAGCAATCGCGTTCAAACAGGTGCACCAGTCCGCCATGTTGATCGCCCAGAATCTGGACTTCGATATGGCGGGCCCGCTCGATGAATTTCTCGATGAAGACATCGGAACTGCCAAAGGCCGAGAGTGCTTCGCGCTGCGCAGCTTCAAACGCCGCGGGGAGTTCTTCCGCCGAGCGGACGACCCGCATGCCGCGTCCACCGCCCCCCTTGGCGGCCTTCATCATCACCGGGTAGGTCTGCTCGGCCGCCGTGGCGAGAGCTTCCTCCACATTGGCGAGACAACTGGCGTTGCCGCCCAGCACGGGGACCCCGGCAGCCTGGGCCAAATTGCGGGCGGCTGTCTTGTCGCCCAGCCGTTCGAGTGAATCGACGCTGGGGCCGACGAACAAGACGCCCGCCGCCGCGCAGGCGCGGGCGAGTTCGGGGTTTTCCGAGAGAAAGCCGTAGCCAGGGTGAATGGCATCCACCTGGTGTTTGGTGGCAATCGCGATGATGGCGGGAATGTCCAGATAAGCACGAATGGGCTCGCCCGGTTTGCCAATCTGGTAGGCCTCGTCCGCCTTGAAGCGATGCAGGGCGTAGCGATCTTCGTGGGAATAAATGGCGACCGTGCGGATTCCCAGCTCGGTGGCAGAACGAAAGACCCGCGTGGCAATTTCACTGCGGTTGGCGACCAGCAGTTTTTTGATGGAGCGGGGAGCGGTCGGCATCGTTTGGGCAGGCATGTTGGCGATCTGAGCGGTCCGTCAAGGAACCCCGAGCCGCACCGGGCGCTGGCGGGCAAAGCGGGAAATCGGTTGCTGGCGGAGGCAAGTCGACGCCCCTGCCGCTGACCCAAAAATACTGGAATCCCCACCCCCCGGCAATGAGCACGCCCGGACACTGGCGGGGCGTTTCCGGGATTCCCGCACCCCCACAGAGGAATCGGACTCGCCCGCGGAAGTTGCCCCGTTTTTCGTCCTGCTGCGCGCTCAGTGCGCATAGTCGTCACCGGCCCGCAGCCAGTGACTTTCCGTGGGCGAGGGGGACTTTCGTGCGCAGTGACAATCCTGAGCCCCGACGGGGAATCGCGCAGACGCCCACCCCGTCGACTCAATATCCTTCCCCACCCGCGGCGACGCCGGTGGTGGCCCGGCGGTCTGGCCAGCCGCTGACCCGCGATTGTCGGTGCGATCCTGCTTCCTTGAGGAATCACCCATGCGAAACCTGCCTTTGTCGATGGGCACGCTGCGGCTGGCCGCGCTGATTGGTACCGTGACCGTGCTGGCTCCTGGCGTGTGTGCTGCGCAGCCTCCCGCAGTTACGCAGATTCCGCGGACACCAAATTTCCCCCTCACGCCCATCATTCCCGAGATGCCTGTGGAACCGCCGGGGTTGGCGGGCGTGTCAGGCCTTGACGCCGGGCTCTACGACGCCGAGGGGCTCACGCCGGATGAACGCGTGAATGTGCTGGTCTACGAAAAAGTGAACCGGAGTGTCGTGAATATCACGGCGGCCGCCATTGAACGGGACGGTCTGGTGTTCCAGACGCTGTCCGAAGGAAACGGTTCCGGAGTGGTGATTGATGCGCAAGGGCACATCGTGACGAACTTTCACGTGGCCAAGGATGCCGTTGGTCGCCGCACCTCGGTGATTGCAGTCACGCTGTATGATGGATCGAGTTACGAAGCGACGTTCGTCGGTGCGGATCGCCTGAACGATCTGGCGGTGCTCAAGATCGACGCCAAGCCCGAATTGCTGTATCCGGTGGAAGTCGGCGACTCGACCCGTCTGCGGGTGGGGATGCGCGTCTTTGCGATTGGCAATCCGTTTGGTTTCGAGCGGACGCTCAGCACGGGTGTGGTGTCCAGCTTGAATCGATCCCTGGATACCGAGGGGAACCGGAAGATCAAGTCGATCATTCAGATCGATGCGTCCGTGAATCCGGGCAATTCCGGGGGGCCGCTGCTGGATTCTCACGGCCGACTGATTGGCATTACGACCGCGATTGCCACCAAGACGGGACAGAGCGCGGGGGTCGGTTTTGCGATTCCCAGCAGTCTGGTCACGCGCGTGATTCCGCAACTGATTGAGCGTGGACGGGTGACACGGTCGGAAATTGGACTGGCCGTTTACGAAACGACGGATGGCCTGTTGATTGCGTATGTCACGCCCGGCGGCCCCGCGGAGCGGGCAGGGCTGCGCGGTCCGGCGGTGATTGAATCCCGCCGCGGTCCATTCGTGGTCAAGAAGACGGATCGCACCGCGGCCGACTTGATTGTCGAGCTGGATGGGCAGAAGGTGACCTCCGGGGACGACTTCTTTTCGGACATCGAAGCCAAACGCCCCGGGGACGTGGTTCGGCTGACGGTCCGCCGTGGCGGACGCAGTGCACCGGTCGACGTCACGCTGGGGGCCGTGGAAGACCCCGTCAACTGACGGGGTGGCTTTCGGCAGAACGCCGTGTGCGTGGCACGATGTACCCGTCACCAATGGCGCAACGCGAATGCCCAAACAAAACGGGCTTCGCGTCGCGACCGATTCCGCAGATGTCTCCCCGCAACCCCGATCAGCCGTTTTGCCGGTCCTGCCGACGCAGTTGTCGGGCCTCACGACGCGAGACCCGTTGATCGGCGGACGAGTCCGTGGCCGTCGGTTCGCTGGACCCTGC
>JBGSIP010000252.1:0-2181 GCA_041742495.1 Planctomycetaceae bacterium | reverse complement strand
GAGGACATAGCCCTTGGGATGCCAGAACACAGAGCCCTGCGCCTCTTCCTGCAGGTGGAACAGATCGAGGTCCTTGCCGATGCGGCGATGGTCGCGCTTCTCGGCCTCCTCGATCATGTGGAGGTACTCGTCGAGTTCCTTCTGCGACGCGAACGCCGTGCCGTAGAGGCGGCTCAGCACCGGGTTGTTGCTGTCGCCACGCCAGTAGGCGCCGGCCACTTTGGTCAGCTTGAAGGCGGTGCCGATATCCTTGGTGGAGCGCATGTGCGGGCCGCGGCAGAGGTCGAACCACTGGCCCTGCTTGTAGATCTTGATCATCTGGTCGGCCGGAATGGCGTCGACCAGCTCGACCTTGAAGTTCTCGCCCTTGGCGGCGAAGACCCGCTTCGCCTCGTCGCGGCTCCACACTTCCTTGGTGAAAGCGGCGCCGCGCGAAATGATCTCGGCCATCTTCTTTTCGATGGCCGGGAAGTCTTCCTCGCTGAACGGCTCGTTCCGCTTGAAGTCGTAGTAAAAGCCGTTCTCGATCACCGGGCCGATGGTGACCTGCGTCGTCGGCCACAGCTCCTGCACCGCCTCGGCGAGGACGTGCGCGGCATCGTGGCGGATCAGCCCGAGGCCATCGGCGCTGTCGCGCATGACGAACTCGATGCGGCCGTCATCCTCCAGCGCGTCGCTGAGGTCGGAGAGCACGCCGTTCCACTTCATCGCCACGGTCTTCTTGGCGAGGCTGGGCGAGATGGACTCGACCACGGTGGTCCCGGTGGTGCCACGCGCATAGTCGCGTACTGCACCGTCGGGGAACGTCACCTTGATCGTCATTTCCATCTCCAGGGATTGGTGATTGCTGCCGCGGAAAGCGGCAATGGGGTCCTTGCCGGAGCATCCGGCAAGGCGCGGTGTCTAGCACGCGGCATATGGTGACGCCAAGGCTGAGGGACGAGGGGTCAGTTCGCGCCCGCTTCGCCGAACTCTACGGCGGTGGCACGCGCCAACCAGTCGAGCGTGGCGCGATCCCTGCCGGCGAGAAGCGACTCATCGAGCGCGGCGCAGGTTTCCACCTTCTGTCCCGGGGCGACCGGGCCGGTGATTTCGAAATTCCCGACCGGCGTCGGCTGATCGATGCCCGGGCCTGTGGCGGAGAGCACCCCGGTCACCTTCTGCATCGGCTGGTCGGCAGCATTGCCGAGCACCAGATGCACCTGCCCTGCCCTGTCGCACCCCGGCGTTGTGGTATCGGCCAGAACCAGAGCGGATTGAAGCCGAAGCTCGCTGCCGGCGTTCAGCCAGCCAATGAATGCTGCGATCGCCAGTACCAGACCGCCGCCGATGAGCCAAAACCTGTCCAACGCGACCGCTCCCCGCTGGCGGCGATCGATAGCGCAGTATTGCTTCGTCCAGAAGCCTTAAGCGGCGTTTCTTCGCGTGACAGGTAAGGCGTCAGTGCGAGCTCGGCGCGTCGCCCCAGCCGTCGGGGCGGATTTCGGCGACCATCAGCCCCTTCGGCCCGGTGCCATAGCGCACCAGCACGTGCTGGCCGGGCCGCAGTTCGGTGATGCCGAAGCGACGCAGCGTTTCCATGTGCACGAAGATGTCGGGAGTGCCCTCGCCCGCCGACAGGAAGCCGAAGCCGCGGATGCGGTTGAACCACTTTACCTCGAGCCGCACCAGTGTACTGGTCGGCTCGACACTCACATGCGTCCGCGGCGCCGGCATCTCTGCCGGATGCCTGGCGGTCGACTCGTCCATCGAGAGGATGCGGAACGCCTGCAGCCCACCAGGACGCGCCAGCGCCTCACAAACGACGCGCGCGCCTTCGTAGGCCGTCTGGTAGCCGTCGCGCCTCAGGCAGGTCACATGCAGCAAAACGTCGGGTCGGCCATCGTCGGGTACGATGAATCCGAAACCCTTGGCGACGTCGAACCACTTGATGGCACCGATAACCTCGATGACATCCAGGCCAGCTTCGCCGGTTTGGACTTTTGCCGAACTCCCATCCAGGCCGGTCTCGCTAGACCGGAATCCCGAGTGATCGCCGTCGGACGTGAATTTGGCCCCCATGCCATCAGCCTTTTCGTACTCGCCCCGCCGCTTAACGGGGTACGCTACAAGACACTGCCACATTGTCCGATTCACATGCGGACGTTAAGAACCGTTTTTACGCTTTTGTTAACCTGTATG
>JBGSIP010000251.1:0-3538 GCA_041742495.1 Planctomycetaceae bacterium | reverse complement strand
GCCGGCCGCCAAGGTGGAAGGCGCGGCCGATGAGGGGGGTAAGAATTCGTTTCTCGCCAAGTATGGCAGCCTGCTCGTTGTGCTGACCCTGGTCGTCGGCGCGGGTGGAGCGGCGGTGGTGATTTTCTCTGCCGATGGCGGCAAACGAAAAACAAACGACCCGACCACTCCCGTCGCCCAGGCTCCGCAAGCGCCAGTCGAAGCCCCCCAGGAGTTTCAGTGGCAGGACCCCAACTCGCTGCAGGGAAGGATTCCTGAGTTGGCGGCGAGCGAATTGCAGGTCCTCGCCGTGGAAAAAGCGCAGTTGGCCACCCGCGCTCCCGGGGTGGCCGGCCGCGTGACTTCGACCACCCGCAACCAGGCCGCGCAGGTGGTGGCACTGGCCGACGACGCGAAACGCGCGGAAGAACTGGTGAAGCTGCTGGGGACCCCCACGTCGGGAGCGCCGTTCCTGCAGATTGTCCCGTATGTGGAAATTGGCTGGGCACACCTGCGCAAAAACGACGAAACTGCCGCGAAAGCCGCGTTAGAGACAGCGCTGGCCCGGCTGGGCAAGCTCCCTCCCACCGGTCCAGAACGGGTGACGATTTCGCTCAATACCGGGCTGCTGGCTCTGCGGCTGGGAGACATTGCACGCGTGCGGGAATTGTCGCAGATCGTCCGCGGCTGCCGCTCGGAGGATACCCGGCTGGGAGTGCTGCAGGTCCTGGGCCTCAACACGCCGGAAGCGTCGCTGTTTGAGGAAGAGGCTTTCTTGCGACTGCTGCCGGCGGAGTCACAGCCCGTGTATGTGATGGCCCGCGTGGCCGCGCAACGCTCGGCGACTAGCTTTACTGGTGCAGAATTCTGGAAGTCGGTCGCGTCAACGCTCGATCCGTTCGAGCAGATGGCCACAGTGGTCGGCGTCGCACATGGCGCCGGCTTGCGGGAGCGGTCGGACGCGGTCGTGCAGCAACTGCTGGCGGATGCGGAACCAATTGCTCCGCTGTATCGGGCGGCCGGACAGGCGCTGCTCGCCGGATTGCTTGCGCCGCGTGATCCCGCGCGGGCGCAGATCCATCTGGCAAACGTGACGACACTGGTCTCCGCCGCGGATCCGCCAGCGGAAATGCCGTCGCTCGACATCCGCCAAGTGCGGGGAGAAGCGTTCCGCCAGCGGGCTCACGAGCAGGGCCTTTCGAGCGGATCGGCGTTGGCCCTGGCTGCCTGGGGATGCGATCAGGCCAAAGCTTCGCCAGGCGAAGTCTGGGGGCTATTGGAGAAATCCTTCGGGTATCTGCAGTCGGCAGCACCGGCACCCTCAGAAATCAAATCGCTGCTGACTGCGACATTCGATGACGCGGACCGAGTGAAAGCTCAGATTGCGACGGTCATCGATTCCAAGCAGGGCAACAAGATTCAGGCCGCATTTTACGACTATCAGACCAAGCTCAAGACGCTGGATACCTATGCCCGCCGCCGGCTGGAACAACAGGTCGGCGTGCTGCTGGCGAACTGGGGACCCGTGAGCGGGGCATTCACGGAGAAGGCTGCCAATCCCGGTGGCCCGATGACCGGGTTGGATGCGACTGAACTGGAGATCGCCACGGTGCTGCTGACCTGGCTGGGGGATATTCGCAGCGTCCCCGCTTTTGAGGCGGCTCGCGAGCGGGTGAAGAGGGAGAATATTCCCCTGTTTGATGAAGCGGGCTGGTTCCGGCAACTGGGGTCGTTGGCCCGCCTGGGGCGTCAGCAGCAACTCAGCGATTTCATGGAGACCGCCCCGATTGATTTGCCGACGCGCCGCCGCCTGTCACTGGCGATTACCGCCGAATTGGCCAATCAGGGTTATCACGAAGCCAACGTGGTGTGGATCAACACGTTGATCAACGAGCCGCGGAAGCAAGACGTCACATGGCGGGAAGACGCCTGGCAAATGGCGGCGAGCCATTCGTCCAGTCCCAAGAGTTCGGGATATCTCGTGCGTCAGTTGCGCGACGGCTCGGGGGGGGCCAAGCTGGAACCCATTGACCAGTCGGCCTTGAGCCTGGGATTCATGCAGGGGCTGCGGTTTGGCAAGTCGGCAGCGGGACCAGGTTCGAATGAGTGAAGTTCCCTCAGCATTGTTTGTTCGCCACCAAGCCCGGCCTGGGCAGCGGGACGACGTGAAACGCCTTTGGGAACAACATGTCCGTCCTCGAGCGGCCGACAATCCGGGGCACCTCGCCTACTACTTCTGCTACGACACGGCTGACCCGGACGTGATTTGTGTGTTCCAACTCTTCGCGAACGAGACGGCTGGAGCCGAATTTCTGAACGGGGCGTGGTATCCGGAATACCTGTCCGAGGTCGGGACCGTTGTTGCTGCCCCGCCTCAACTGACCCGGGCTGCCCTTGTTTGGGCAAAGCCGGCGGTCGAGCCGGGAGAGTCTCGCTAACACCTGCCAGACCAACGACGACGACGGCGTTCGCGACACGATCTTCTCTCCTGATCGTCCGATCGAGAGGCAGGCCCTATGGGATCAAGCAACTCGCCCCCCAAGGCGCAAAGGGGCCGGGGAGGGGTGGGGCCTGCCACAACCGACAGGCGTTGGTCTCGCTGGTGCAGGGCTGGGGCTAACCCTTGGCGGTAGTTCTACATACAAGTTCCGGGCGAGTCGAAAACTCGATTAGACAATCTGACACCGGACTCCTAGAATCCTCCCCAGATTGCCAGCCCACGCCGTTTCAGCCAGGTGTCCGCCGCAAGTTGGAGTGATGAGGCAGACTCGCTGCGGACTTCCACGTGCCGATATTGTGCCGTTGGATTTTGCGGCAGACCTCGGCGGAAGAAGTTTCATGCGGCGTATTTGGCGTGAAATCGCGAGAGCGGGTCGGCCGCCTGGGCCGGGTTGGCAGCGCGTCAGCACGACAACGACATCATCAGGGAAAATGCATCACGCGACGTCGATCGGAATGGTCGGAGTCGAGTTCGCGTTGCCAAAGGAGTGAGCCTGTGATTGGCCAGAAATCAATTGCCGCCCTTGCCTGTCTGGGAATGGTCTGGGGAGCGGGCGTCACGGGTTTCGCAGCCGACGAGACGCCGCGGGCCACGTTTGTGTTCAAGAGCTCAGGCGAGTCGCTGGCAGACTTCGAATATTCGGTCAAAACGCTGGCCGGCAAAACGGACGCGTGGGACACGATCAAGGAGAGTGTCGAGGTGCTGCTCGAAGGGGTGGCTACCGACGCTCCGATTCGCTTTGACACGCTACTTGGTGACGACGAAACCAGTTATCTCATCGTCCTGCCGCTGGCACCAGCCAACGACGTCAAACCCTTGCTCGACAACCTGCGCGGTGCGGGGATCAAGTCGCAGTCGGCGGGGAAGGGAGATCTGTATCGGCTCGCCGGGGACTACAAGGGTTTTCTGAGCGTGCGTGGGAACTACGCACTCATTGCCCCCGAAGAGAAATGGTTCGATCTGATCGGTGCGTCACCGCGTGACGGGGCCAATCAACTGCTCGGCAGCGACCGCGACTTTTTGATGCGGGTTGAAAACGGTGCCGCGGGGATGGATCTG
>JBGSIP010000250.1:0-7908 GCA_041742495.1 Planctomycetaceae bacterium | reverse complement strand
GTGAACTGTTCGGACGGCAGCGGATTGCCGGACGAATTCGCGTGCTGGCTGAAGCTGGAGATAATGACGTCAGCCAGCTTGTACGTCAGGTACGGTTCCTGCGTGTTCTTCACCGTGGTGCAGAAGTGAACTTCCACTTCCTTGAAGAAGGTGCCGTTGGCACAGGCTTCCTGCAACTTGGTGGTCGACTTGTCGAGCTGGCGGGTAATGACCACATCGCCCAGGGTCGTTTCACCCTTGGTACGCTGTTGATCCTTGGCCCCTTCGGGAACACTGCGGTAGATCGGAGCACTCAGCGATTCGATGATGATCCAATCCTTGTGACCCTGATCCGTCGCTTCGCCCTTGATGTCGCCGAGTTTCATGAATGCTGGCATCGCTGCTTCTTTCGTGCAAAATGGTCTGGGAGACCCAGACGAGACAAGTCTGCCGGCGAACATGCACGCCAGCGATTCAGAGGAAACAAGCTCACTGATTTTTAATGCTGTGCGGACGCCGACATCCGGTTCACCCGGACAGTCCGCCCAAAGTCAGCCGGTGGCGACAGAGTCGGCCGGCTGACTTTGCGGCAACACACCTTACGACTTGCCTTCGGCCGGGTTGTACTTGGCGGGCACGTTGCCCTTCTTGTCGCCGGTCTTCGGGTCCACGACGATGTAGGTCCATTCGACGGCCGTGTAACCCATCGTGAACTGTTCGGACGGCAGCGGATTGCCGGACGAATTCGCGTGCTGGCTGAAGCTGGAGATGATGACGTCAGCCAGCTTGTACGTCAGGTACGGTTCCTGCGTGTTCTTCACCGTGGTGCAGAAGTGAACTTCAACTTCCTTGAAGAAGGTGCCGTTGGCACAGGCTTCCTGCAGCTTGGTGGTCGACTTGTCGAGCTGACGAGTCACGACCACATCGCCCAGGGTCGTCTCACCCTTGGTACGCTGTTGATCCTTGGCCCCTTCGGGAACACTGCGGAAGATCGGAGCACTCAAAGATTCGATGATGATCCAATCCTTGTGACCGGTGTCCGTCGCTTCGCCCTTGATGTCGCCGAGTTTCATGAATGCTGGCATCGCTGCGTCCTTCGTGCAAAAGTGGTTTGTGAAAACCAAGGCTTTGGTGAAAAGTGCCAGTGGGCGTCCCACCAGCAATCCGTTTCGCGTGACAACTGTTCTCGTCTGCGTGCCGTTCGACTCATGTTTGAGTCCAGTGCTCGCAGACCTCACTGCTATTCTCGAAGATGGCCGGAGCGAGTTGCCTGCTTTTGCGATGATTCCCCAAAAATCGGACAATTCGAACTGTGGCGAAAACGCCACCACCAGAGCAGGCCGCTTGTCGTTCCATGGTGGCCACCCGCGGATCCTGTCATCGTGTCGCCCCCTCGTTCTTACACGGGGGTGAACATTTCGAGTGTCCACACGCAAAAGATCTCGCACAGACGCAGAACGGGGCGGGGCAGTTTGCCACGCGGTTGAGTCCGAGCACGTCGGTCGCCGATTCACGACGACCGGTTTTTGCCAAGCGGGCACCAAGCCGGTAGAACAGGTGCACCAGGCAGCCGTGGCGATCCGCTCAGGCGATCGTCCTGTCGGCCATTTAGCCGATCAACACCGTGGGTGCGCCCAAGACAATCGATCCGCCATGGGCAGTCAGGTCGCCCAGCCGCGCTGAAGGCACGCCGCCAATCAACGTGATCGGGGAGCCCTTGGCGATCATGTCCGGAGGACCAACGCAGGTGCACATGTCGCCCATGCGCGCCGCTGGCATTCCACCGATCATCACGGTGGGGCAGCCCACCGTGACTGGCCCCCCGACGTGCGGGATGGGCGGCACCGCTGGCGTGGCCATCGGGCACACGTGCATATCGCCAATCCGGGCTGCCGGTAATCCCATGAATGCACGGCCTTTAAACATCAAGAGGGGTTCAGGGCTGCCACACAGAACAGCCGCCGCACCAAAAAACTGCCGAATCGAACAACTGCTGAATCGAACACAGAGACCGCGGGATCAGCACCGGACTGCTTCGTCACGGTCATTCGCCACTGGTCGACCGCCGCGCACCCATTGGGGCGCATACGACCGGGAACCCTATTCTCGGTTCCCCGATCAGCGGGTTGCCAACAAAAATCCGAAACGGGAAATTTTGTGAGAACTGGCAGACTCAGCAGGATCTTCCGAGTTGGAACCGCAGAGGCGCAACAGTTTCAGGGGCGTGCAGACTCTGATACAGTCCCGGCAGGGCCAACTTCTGTCTGGAATTGCCGTTGCGAAGACAGACACGAGCGGCCACCGGCGGAGCGGCCAGGATTCTCAGGGCCGGCTGACGGGGTGCGTGGCGTTCAAGCGGGCGCGGTCCGTCGATCGCAAATTCTTCCGGCGTGAAGGGCTGCATAACCGGTTTGGTCTGGCAGGTCACGGGGGCCATTTCCTCCCCGGCGCGACAGCCCGGTCGTTCCATTTCTGGCGTTGGTCACAGTAGATCTCAGCGGTGTCGAGGCGAGCCACATGAGTCTGGATTCCGTGCATTGGGGCGACGGGCTGTTCCTGCGTCCGCATCATTTTCAGGCGCTCGAACGGCGCAGCGGTGAAGAGCTTGCCCAGGCGGAGAGCTGGCTCGCCCCCTACAGGTATGGCATCCGCCGCATCGAAATCGACCGAGACGCGCTGTCCAACTGGATGTTCTCGCTGGGAACCTGCCACGTTCGGCTGCCCAATGGCACGATGTTGCGCTGTCCCGAATCGGCCACCCTGGTGCCGACCAAGATCCCGCGCGAACTGTTTTCTTCCCCCGACTCCCGGGTGATGGTGTATGTCGGAGTGCCTGCTCTGCGACAGGGCATGTCCAACGTGGTCGAGACCACGAACAAAGAGACGGCCCGTTACACGTTGTATTCCCGTGATGTCGAGGACGAGAACCGCGCCGGAAATCCGCAGCCGCTGGAATTTCGCCGTCTGAATGCGCAGATCCTGTTTGGTGCCGATGCCGCCAAGGGCTTTGATGCCGTCCCCATTGTCCGGCTGAAACTGGGATCTGTGGCGGAGGCACCACCGGAATCGGACACGCGCTACATTCCACCGCTGCTCGATCATCACGCCTGGCCCCCGCTGCAGCGATTCATTCGGTCGATCTACGACCGACTCGGCGCGACATCGCAAAAACTCGGGCAGCAGATGATCGACCGGGGGGTCGCCTTCACCAGCGGTCACAAGGAAGACTTCGAGCGGATTTTGCGGCTGCACGCCGTGAATTCTGCTCTGGGTGGTTTGTCCGCACCGGCGCTGCTACCGGGATGCCATCCGTTTGTCGCCTATCAGGAACTGTGCCGCACGGTTGGACAACTGGCCGTGTTCCGCCAGCAGCGTCAGTTTCCGGAACTGCCATTGTACGATCACGACAACCTGGCACCTGTGTTTTCTGGCCTTGGCAAACTCCTTGAAACCGAGGATGCGACGCCGTCCTATGTTTCTCGTCCGTTTCGGGCCGAGGGATTGCAGATGTCGGTCCAACTGGAGCGGGCGTGGCTGGAACCCTCCTGGTCGTTTTACATCGGCGTGAAAGCTCCGATTGCCACCGATCACGTCACGGATCTGCTGTCCGAGCGCACGCTGGGCATGAAGGTGGGCTGCGTCACCGAAGTCGACGGCATCTACCGCGAAGGACGTCGTGGGTTACGGTTCGAGGTTGTGTCTGACGCCCCGCGAGCCTTTCCGCGGGAGGATTGGCACTACTACCGCGTGGAACGCAGTGCCGCGTGGCGGTCGGTGGAGCGGTCGCTCAAACTGGGGATTCGCTTCAACGAACAAAACGTGGTCAAGCAGTCTGAGGGTGAGAACGAAGCCTTGGTCAAAGCGCCGGGCACCGGGAATCAGGTGCCTCTGGGCTTTAGCCTGTTCGCCATCGAAGCGACTTGAAGTCAGGTGGCCGGTGGAGTCGCCGTGCAGTGAGTTTGCGCCCACCGCGTAGATCGGCGGCCGCATGACGTCAAAGTGGACTTGGCAAGCTGGGTGAAACAGGGCCCGGAGATGATGTCCCGCCACACAGTTCCGGCGGGAGGTCAGTGGCCACAGCAGGCACTCTGCCGCGTCGATCCGACTTGACCGGCACGGCGGTTCCCGGTATCGAACGTGCCTGCCCGAACGCATTTCACGCCCGGCTGGTTCCGCATGTCACCCGTCTTCAGCAGCGGGGAGCGGGATTGCGGACACTCGAGACGGCGGACTTTGGAGACAAGGTGGCGAGCGTCATGAAGAAGTCGATGGCGATTCGATCGAAGACGTTCTTTCTGAACGTCCTGCAGATTCTCGCCAAGCCCTCCGCCACCATCCGCGACCTGCCTGATCTGCAGCGGCAGCTTGTGCAGGAGCTGCAGTCCATCGAGCAGCAAGTGGGGTCGGGCGAGGCGGGCATTTCGAATGCCGAATGGGACCTCATCAAAAAAGGTCTGGTCTATTGGGCTGACGAAGTACTGACCCGCCACATCGAAGATTGGGAGGACTTTGTCCTCGAGCACAAGTACTACGGCGAGCGCATGCGCGCCTGGAAGTTCTACAACACTGGCGAGCAGGCCATTGCCAGCGGCAGTAGTGACGCCGCAGAGATTTTCTATCTCGCTGTCGCACTGGGCTTCAAAGGCCATATCCGGGATGCCTTTGACGACCGGCTGCCTGGGGACCGCAAAGACGAAGAAGAGGCCCGCGATTATTGGGCCAAAAAACTCCAGCGGCAGATTCGTGTGGAACAGTCCCGCGACCTCCACGGCGAACCGCTGGAGGGGCATGTGGAGCCCATGTACAACCAGGGCATGCTGCGCGTCTCGCTGACCGCATTCATGATTTCCGCCCTGATCCTGTTCATTCTGGTCGGTTGGTGGATGTCAGAGTGATTCGACTCCCGACGACCTGGCGGAGCTCTTTCTGACGAGGTAGAGCAAGGGCTCCTCGCCGGCCTTAGTCCGGCAATCTCTGTGCAGTCTGCCCTCTTTGCGCGAGCGGCGGATGCCATTCGTCACGCACAGTCGCCGGCGGATTCTGCGGGAAAACGCGGCGGAATTTCAGCCGGGTTCGGCCCCGGGTGTATTTTTCAGGTGTGTGCTCCGCGTGTAGCAGCGGGCCCCCGCAGGTACCCCCCTGAAAACTCCCGCTGCCTTCTGACCCCCTGTTGGCAACCCCGTGAAGGTGTCCCCATGCCAATTCGTCTCCTGTGTGTGCGTACGTTGACTGCCGTCGGTCTGCTGGCGGCTCTGGGCCTGGCTCAGCCTGGCTTCGCGAAGGATCGCGGCGACAAAAAGAAAGACAAAGAAAAGGCCTCCCCGTCGGCCAGTTCGGGCTGCCAATCGTGCAACACCTGCAATACCTGCAACTACTGCGACCCCTGCGATGTCTACATCGGCGGCATGGGTGCCCAGGCTGGTCTGACCGTCGATCGTTCGCTGTTGACCCCGCTGCACGAAATGGAAGCGCGTCTGGTCCTGAATGTTCCCGCTGACGCCGCAGTCTATTTTGGTCGGCAACGCATGGTGACCAGCGGCACGGTGCGGACGTATGTCATCCCCGTTTCACAGGCGGGAACAGGCTTCAAGTACCCGGTGAAGGTCGTCATTCCCGGCGATGCCGACATTCTCGTCAAGGAATTCACGACGGAACTGGTCGGCGGTAAGGAAAAGGAAGTTTCTGTCACAGCGCCTCCCGGAGCCAACGAGATCGTAGTGGAAGAAGCTCCCCCCGCCCCAGAACTGGCCGCGCCGGCCGCTCTGTAGTCTGAGGTGGTGTCGGCGCTCGGACGTTGTCGCAGGACGTCGTGGCTGCTCCGGCAGAAACGACGGGACATGTACGGCAGGAGACCGGGACGACGAGGTACCGCCGTTGTATTGGGGTTTGAATGTGCGATCACGGGGATGGAGGCAGGCCGGCGGCTGTCGCTGGCCTGCCTCCGGGGCCCGGATTCAACAGCCATTCTCGGATGGCACGGTCGCTCGCAGCACCTGACCGGAGATCTCCGGCGGAAAACTTGGCGTACATTTCCCGTTTTATCTGTGCTTCTTAAATCGCCCCTCTTTCGTAACAGGAACAACACTCAATACCTGTCGAGAAACTGCCCTCCGCAACGCAGTTCCCCATCGTTTGGAGATGCTCTGCCGGTCGAAGAAACGGTGACTAGGACTCCTCGTTTCTGACTTTGGGCCGGAGGCACGTTGAATGTTCGGGCAGGCACCATCTCGCAGACTGACAAGCCTCGTGCTGTTCGGATTCGTTGCCGGCCTGTTTGCGTTGGCGCAAACAGCGCAGGCCCAGGATACCGGTGCTCCCAAGTGGGGCGAGTTCCTGAAGCAATTCAAGAAAGATCGGCTCCTCAAAAAGCCGTATCACATGGACCCCGAAGAAGGGGTCAAAGGCCTGGCGTCCAAAATTCGCGCCCGGGAACTTGATATTCCCAACCGCATCAAAGCGGTGAAGTATCTGAAGGATCTCGACTGCGTCGCCTTCCCGGAAGCGAAGAAGATGTTGGTCGAAGTGATGATGACCGACAAATGGGAGCCAGTTCGCTACGAAGCGGCCCGTGGTCTCCGCGACATGCTCTCCCGGCACTCCTGCAATCCCAATGCGGAGAACGCGGAGATGACCAAACTGGAAGTCAAGATCGTCGGTCCCGTCAATGAAGATGACGAAGACGAAAAAGGTCGCGGCAAAGACGCCGGCCGCTGCCCCAAGTGCAACAATCCCAACTGCCCCAACTGTCCCGCCGTCAAGCGTGGTGATCCCACCTGCCACTGCCGCAGTTGCTGCGATCCCGAGACGCTGACGAAGCTGGCCGAAGTGGCATATGGGATGGACGACAAGGGTTGCTTTGTCGAGTCGTCGGAACGGGTGCGTGAGATGGCCAAGGAAGCCATTGCCGCCTGCGGGATTCCCTGCCGCCGCCAGCCTTACTATGTCTCCGAAGAAGCCGGCCCAATGGCCGAAGAACGCGGTCCGTCTGCGATCGAGTCGACTGGTCCCGCGGGCAACGGCGAAATCGTCCCGGACAGCGGCGTGGAAGTCGTTCCTCCAGGAGCCTCAGCCGGCCCGCAAATGTTCCCCATCACCCACTCCCGGGCGATGCCGGCTCTCTCTGAGATTGGTGCTCTCAACGAATATTGCATCGTCTCTTTGAAGCGTGGTGTGAAGGTCTTCCCTGACAAGCAGTTCTCCTCGACCTACCAAGGTCGGATCTATCACTTCGCCTCAGCCGAATGTCGCGATGAATTTACCGCCAACCCGGCTGACTTTGCGGTCTGCTTCGGTGGCTGCGATCCCGTGCAGTTTGTGAAAACCCGTGAGGCCGAAGAAGGCCGCTATCTGGTCCTGCACGAAGACCGCTTCTACATGTTCACGACACGAGACAACTACGAAGCCTTCTTGGCCGATCCTGCTCGCTACACGCCCCGTTCCGCCACTTCGGCGAACGCTCAGTAGCGAACATCTGGCAATCGTTGCGGCCGAAGTCCTGCCGCTGCGGATAGACTCCAACGACAACCGTGGTCATCTCCGGATGACCACGGTTGTCGTTTTTTTTGCGCGACGGGCTTTCGCGCCGATCGGGAATGGCTTGCAGACCGCGCACGGCTGCACGTGATCACCGCCGCGATGTCAGGAACGGGTGCGCTGCTTCAAAGCGGGTCTGCCTGACCTGGTGGCCATGCCTCTGCCGCGACGCTCAATGAAGGGAACGGGCACACTCTCATCGAGCAAAAATCACCCGATGAAATAAACGGTTATGCGTGATTCCGGCGACGCGGAGGGAACTCGCGACTACTGAACGGAGCAGTGAATGCACCGGATTTTTGCCAAATTCACGCACGCCGGAATTAACTTTTCTTTGTGATCCAGTTTACACTCCGTTGAGGGATTTTCCGTACGTCGGGATTCGATCAGCTCCCT
>JBGSIP010000249.1:0-5564 GCA_041742495.1 Planctomycetaceae bacterium | reverse complement strand
GATTTCCTTCACGCACACCTTGATCAGATTCTTCCCCTCGAAGGCCCCTCGCAGCAGTTCCTCGGCGAGCGGATCTTCGACGTACATCTCGACCGAGCGGCGCAGCGGACGCGCCCCGTAGTCGAGATTGTCCCCTTCGTTCCCCTTCTTGATGAGGAATTCGCGGGCTTCGTCGGTGAGTTCCAGTCGCATACCCCGTTCCCAGAGGCGCTCGCGGACCTTCTTGAGTTCGATCTCCACGATGTTCTTCAAGTCTTCGTCGGTCAGCTTGCGGAAGACCACCACTTCGTCGAGCCGGCCCAGAAACTCCGGCTTGAAGACCTTCTGCAGCACCATCATCAGTTCGCGCTTCATGCTGTCGTAGGACGAATTGGCATCGCGCTTGGTCTGGAAGCCAAAGCTGGCACCGCTGGTAATCACCTCTGCGCCGGCGTTGGTGGTCATGATCAGCACGACGTTTTTGAAATCGACCTTGCGACCAAAGCTGTCGGTCAGGTGACCTTCTTCC
The DNA here is from genome assembly GCA_041742495.1 of Planctomycetaceae bacterium. Taxonomy (GTDB): domain Bacteria; phylum Planctomycetota; class Planctomycetia; order Planctomycetales; family Planctomycetaceae; genus JBGSIP01. The sequence goes on along the minus strand of JBGSIP010000249.1, from coordinate 5,056 downwards.
ATGATCTGCAGCAGCATGTTGTAAACGTCGGGGTGTGCCTTTTCGATTTCGTCCAGCAGCACCACAGCATAGGGCCGACGACGGATCTGTTCCGTCAACTGGCCCCCTTCTTCGTAACCAACGTATCCCGGCGGAGCTCCGATCAGCCGGCTGATGTTGTGCTTCTCCTGGTACTCGCTCATGTCGATCTGAATGAGGGCTTCCTCATCACCAAACATGAACTCGGCCAGAGTCTTGGCCAGCAGCGTCTTACCCACCCCGGTGGGGCCGGAGAACAGGAACACCCCGGTGGGCCGTTTGGGATCTTTCAACCCGCTGCGGCTACGGCGAACAGAGCGCGACACCTGCTTGATCGCTTCATCCTGGCTGATGACCCGGCGATGCAGTTCCTTTTCCATCTCCAGCAGCCGGACCGCATCTTCACTCGAGATGCGGGTGAGCGGAATGCCGGTCATTTTGGCGACGACGGTGGCGGCGACTTCGGCGTCGACCACGCCGTCCACTTCCTTGCTGCGTTCACGCCATTCGTCACTGACGTCTTCTTTCTTCTTCTTCAGCTTATCGGCCTGATCGCGCAGGCTGGCCGCCTTTTCGAAGTCCTGGCTGGCGACCGCCTCTTGCTTGGCCTGATTCAGCCGCTCGATTTCTTCTTCGAGTTCTTTGAGGTCCGGCGGGCGGACCATCGATTTGAGCCGCACGTACGCGCCGGCTTCGTCGATCACGTCGATCGCCTTGTCCGGCAGGCAACGCCCGGTGATATACCGAGAGGAGAGTTCAACGGCTTTGCGGATGGCGTCGTCGGTGATCTGCACCCGGTGGTGAGCCTCGTAACGATCCCGCAGACCCTTGAGGATCTCGACCGTCTCTTCGGGGCTGGGCGGATCGACCATCACCATCTGGAACCGACGTTCCAGAGCGGAGTCCTTCTCGATGTACTTGCGGTACTCGTCGAGCGTGGTGGCCCCAATACACTGCAGCTCGCCACGGCTGAGGGCAGGCTTGAGCACGTTCGAGGCATCAATGGCCCCTTCGGCACCCCCGGCACCGACCAGCGTGTGCAGTTCGTCGATAAACAAAATGGTGTTCTGCGCGCGACGAACTTCGTTCATCACCGCCTTGATGCGCTCTTCAAACTGACCACGATACTTCGTGCCGGCCACCATCATGGCCAGATCGAGCACCACGATCCGCTTGTCCCGCAGCAGGTCGGGCACGGTCCCTTCAACCACCATCTGGGCAAAGCCTTCGACGATGGCCGTCTTGCCGACGCCCGCTTCCCCGAGCAAAACCGGGTTGTTCTTCTGGCGGCGGCAGAGAATCTGAATGACTCGTTCGATTTCCCGTTCCCGGCCGATCACCGGGTCAAGCTGACCCTGCTTGGCCAGTTCGGTCAGGTCGCGACCGAAGCTGTCGAGCGCCGGAGTTTTGCTCTTGCTCGACTTGGGATTGCTGGCCGCCTGTTGACCACGTTCGGCGACTTCGCCTCCTTCGAGGCTGTGGCCCAGCAGGTTGAGAACCTCTTCCCGCACATCTTCCAGTTTGAGGCCCAGGTTCATCAGCACCTGCGCCGCGACCCCTTCCTGCTCACGCAGCAGACCCAGCAGCAAGTGTTCGGTACCGACGTAGTTGTGGTTGAGGTTGCGAGCCTCTTCCATCGCATATTCGATGACTTTCTTGGCCCGCGGGGTCTGCGGCAGCCGCCCCATCGTGACCATATCTGGTCCGGCCTGAACAATGTTCTCCACTTCGATCCGGATCTTCCGCAGGTCCACATCGAGATTTTTCAGGACGTTGGCGGCTACGCCCGAACCTTCCTTCACCAGGCCCAGCAGGATGTGCTCGGTCCCGATGTATTCATGGTTGAAGCGCTGAGCTTCCTGATTGGCGAGCTGCATGACCTTCCGAGCCCGATCCGTGAAACGCTCGTACATGGCCGATCTCCTCTGTTCGATTCCGACTCTGATCAAGGTCGAAACATCTGGGCGTCGTAGACCTGCCGATCTGGCAGGAGTGCTCAAGGTGAGCGATCGTCTCTCTCCTCGGGATGCACGCTGCGTGCCGTTCACGCCGCCGGCCCCCTTGGCCATCCTCCTCCGCAATCAATCTGGCACCGCTTGCTGCCGATCGCGCGACCGGGGAGCTTCTCCTGGCTCCCACAGGCGGTGCCTGTTGTCGTCCGCCGGGCTGCAGAACCCGTCTCTGGCAGTATGTCGCGACGATGGCAACAGTTGCGACACCCGTGGGAGCCGATTCTAGGAGTCCCTTCGGAGAACGACAAGACCCGGTCGAATGTGCCATGATGTCGCCTGCCGGCGAACGCGTCGGGATCATGGGGCGACGAAAAATCGACGGCCAGTTTGCGATGCTGCCACCCGGCAACATCTCACCCGCGTCTGACCACTTCTGGCAGCCTGTCCGGGAAGATCTACAGGCCCGCGCTCCGCGGGGGTGCGTCGTCTGTGGGGCGACCAGAGGGGCAGTCCCTGGAGCCGAATAGCGGGCTGCCGCGGGGACTGCCAGAGTTTTGGACACTCCGGTGCTGTTTCGTGGCCGGGATACGAACCTTGCGACTCGTTTGGTGACTGTCACTGGTTGGAGGAGGTATTGCGACAATGCTGAGTTTTTCCATGACGCCCGGTTTTTCCCGCGTGGCGGCGGTCACCACGGCCCTGCTGCGGGCACCTCAGCCGGTAGGCCCCGTCCATCAGGCCGTGTTGATCGGGTTGCTGGCGATTGAGAGCCGCGCCCAGGAAATCCTGCATTCGGTGGGACTCACGCTGGAAGAACTGGTCGATACGGAGGCGGACTGGGAGTCGCTGTTGCAGTCGGCGGTGGAGGGGGACGCCGCACTGGAAGTGGACAGTTTGTGGCAGACCGACGCGGGTCTTGCCGAATTGCTCTCCGAGGCCCGTCGCCGGGCGGTCGCGGTGGCGCGGGGCACAGAAATCGGCACCGAACACCTGCTCGCGGCGATCTGCACGGTCCCGTCGGCGGTCAAGAATCTGCTGGCGAGCCGAGGACTGACCGAAGCGGGGGTCACCTCGCAAGCGATTGTGCAGGTAGATGTCACCTCCGAGCCGATTGCCGATGGGTTTTCGCTGCGACCGATGGACGAACGTGTCGCGCGCGAGACCGAGCTGTATCGGGTCATCGACGCCGCCGGCAACCGTGCGCGAGAGGGGCTCCGCGTGGTGGAAGATGCGGCCCGGTTGGGGTGGAACGATCGCTTCTGGACCGGTCAGTTGAAATCGCTGCGACACGACGTCGCCGGGTTACTGGGTCAGCTGCCGTTGCTGGAGCGCCTGGCCGCTCGCGATACCCCCGGCGACGTGGGAACACAATTGACGACCGCGCAGGAGCAGCGTCGCGAATCGGTCGCACAGATTGCGTTTGTCAATCTCGCGCGGGTCGGCGAAGCGCTGCGCACGCTCGAGGAATTCACGAAGTCGCTTTCTTCGCAGTTGGCCGCGCAGTTCAAACAGTTGCGTTATCGGTTCTATACGGTGGAGCAGGGCCTGGCGCTCCAATGGCGCAGCCACGAACGGCTGGCAGGCTGCCAGTTGTATCTGCTGGTCACCAGCGCCAACTGCCCGCGCGGCTTTGGCCCTCTGATTGCCGCGGCGCTGGCAGGGGGCGTCGATGTCGTTCAATTGCGCGAAAAGCACCAGACCGACCGGCGGCTGCTGGAGATGGCTCATGTAGCGCGTGAATTGACGCGCGAGTCAGGAGCGTTGCTGATCATCAATGATCGGCCCGATATTGCCGCACTCTGCGATGCGGATGGCGTGCACGTGGGTCAGGATGAACTGGCGGCGCGGGACGTGCGGCGTATTGTTGGGCCGGACAAGCTGATTGGTGTGTCGACGCACTCACTGCCGCAGGCGCAGCAGGCTCTGTTGGACGGAGCCGATTATTTGGGCGTCGGTCCCATGTTCCCTTCGGCGACCAAGTCGTTTGAGAACCACGTGGGAACCGACCTGCTGCAAACGGTCGCCAGTGAGATCTCGCTCCCCTGGTTTGCCATCGGAGGCATCACCGCCGACAACCTGCCCGCCGTATTAGCGACGGGCTGCAGCCGCATTGCCGTGAGCGCCGCAATCTGCGCGGCGGACGATCCGCGGGAGGTGGCTGCGGGGCTGAAGTCGCGGCTGCAACCCATGCTGGAATGATTCACGCGGCTTGATCGCTCATCACAGAGACGGCAGGTGGCCACCGCTGCGAGTCACTGGACAAGTTCCTCCAGCACAAATCGTCCCCTCATCACTGCGACCCACTTGATTCCACCTTGGTTTCCGATGTCATTTCGCCGGAGAGCGTCTGAATGAGGCTTCCGTCTGTGCGGAAGACGTCCTGTGGATCGCTGGGAAAGTACGCGTTTGCCACGCGGCCTCGGGATATGGATGAGGGCGTGCTGGGGCTGGGGACAGGGATGGCAGCGGGCAGGGCCTTCGACGTGGCCGCAGACTCTGGATCCATCGGGAAGTGGTACTCCGCGGTCGAGACATCGGGCAGGAGCGTGGGCCAGGTGGCCACAGGCAAACCCTGGTTGTTGGTGCTGTCGCTGATCGCGGAATCCAGGTCGGTCATTGCGCCGTCGGTCGAGGCCAGATCAGCCAATGACGTGGCCGGTTGTGTCTGCGCAATCCACTGGGGGACCAGCATGCCGCCGTATTGACGCGGACTGTCAGCCGCCAACAGCGGGCCGGCGTCCAGCGCCTGCAATTCGGCCTGTGCCGCCAGGAACTCGCTGTCGTTCAGCATGCGGGCTTCCATGCGCCCAACCACGTGCCCCACAACCAGTCCGGCCAGATCGACCACGCCCGGAGCATCCGAGGGGAGAATCAGAGACGATCCCCCGTCGCCCGCTTTCTGGCCAAAGCGGGGATACAGCACGGCGTAGGCGTGCCGAGCTTCGTCGGGCGTCTTCCACTTCTGGTAATACTGCATGACATCCTGCATGGCGACTGTGTCATGCCAAACACCCAGGCCCGGAAACTCCTGCATCGCCACATAAGTGCCCGGTTTCTGGCGACTGTTCACATCTTTGGCGATCGCA
>JBGSIP010000248.1:0-4718 GCA_041742495.1 Planctomycetaceae bacterium | reverse complement strand
GAGCAGGAATCGGTCGACATCAAGAGCGACGAATTGCTGGTGAGCATCAGTTCGTTCGACAAGGTCGACCGTGATTTTCACGATCGACTCGAACTGCCGCCGGAGACTTTCGGCGATCTGGGAATTCCCGCTGAGGTGCTGATGCTCGACAAGTATGGTCAACTGCGCGTGGCCGACTCGTCGGGAACCAGCCCTGCATATGCGACAGCGGAAGCAGACTGGAAAGCGATGGACGAAGCCTGGAGCACGCTCAAGGATCGTCAAAAAAAGGCGGAAAACATGACCCTCGATCCCACCATGGAAGATCCCATGATGATGGAGATGATGATGGGGCTGGACCGCTTTACGTCCAAGGACCGCAAGGTCAACCCCAGCCAGGTTCGCCGGGCCTTCGGGAGCGGGAGCTAACCTTCAGCCGCGGATGGGCCACTTGAAAGTTTGCCATCCGCGCCCATAGCACATGTCAAAGACCAGAGGCTCGGGAGATCGACTGATCCCCCGGGCCTCTTCTATTTGCCATGTCGGACGCGGACTGCCGTTCAAGCCAGCAGCTTGGGAAGTGTTGTCACCGCCTGCAGCATGGCAGGAGACATTCCCACTTCGACGGGGACGCGGCGAATATCATACGGATCGCAGATCGGCCAGTCGCTCATCCCGCCATAGTGACTGAAACCCCACGTGAGGCCTGCCTCGCGCAGGGCATCCCGCGTGTCCGCGTTGAACATATCCTGCTTGCCGACCGGATAGCTGAACGCGCTGGTCTGCTGATTCAACTCTGCATCGAGCCGCTGCTTGCTGTGGGCCACTTCAAAAAACTGCTCTGCCCGTGTCAGACGCCCCAGAATCGGATGATTGACCGTGTGAGCCCCAAACTGAATTCCCGCCGCCTGCATGGTACGGGCCATCTCCCAATCGATAAACAGTGTACGGGCCAGTTCGGCAGGCACGCGGCCCGTTTCCAACCGCTGTCCCAGGGTGTCGAGGAACTCCACAGTCTGGCTGCCGGGCAACGACCAGTAGCGCCTGAGCACGCGAATGCGCGGCAAGATTGTCGATTCCGCCGACCATTCCAATCGCTGCTCGAAATGCTCTCGCCAGTCGAGGCGGGTTACGCGGGTCTGGCCGAACATCCAGGCAATTTCGTCCCACCACGGCACGCGCGGAGCATCCAGAAAGCCCGAGGCCAGGAAGAACAGGGCCGGAATGCGCGCCGCTCGCAGCAGTGGAAACGCCAAGTCGTAGTTGTCTCGGTAGCCGTCGTCGAAGGTGATCAGCAGATAGCGCCCAGCCGGGTTGCGGCCGGCGGTCGCCAGATCGTCGATACTCAGCACATCAAAATGCCGACGGTAGAACGCCAGTTGCTGCTCGAATTGCTCGGCCGTGGCGCTGAACAACCCGCCGTCAAACGGCGTTTGCGAGGCATTGCCTATCCGGTGGTAGTTCAGGACCAGCAGGCCGCGAAACGGGGCCACCCGGCGGAAAAGGGGGCCGAGTCCTGACCGAAACAGTGTCTGGGCCAGCATTTCTCGTTTGGACGGCAGTCGCACCATGGCAGCACATTTCCGAGCAGTTTCGTGAGGAATCTGCTCCAGTCTAGGCTGCAGACAACAGTGACGACTTGGCCGTTGGCCGCTTCACCCAGCCACGAATGGCCACCAGTAGCGGTTGTAGCGATCAGGCCAACACATGAATCCTGAACACCGCGATCACTGGGCCGGTGCCGAGGTCGACGCCGAGTCTTCTTCGTTTGCGGGCACCGGGGGGGTCAACAGTCCCCGCAGTTCCAGCCACGCTTCACAACGGCTGGGCCAATCGCTGGTTCCAGGAGTGTCCGGTGCCAAGCCCAGTCCATGTTTGCCAACGGCATACACATGCAGTTCGGCGGGGACCCCGTGAACCTGCAGGGCGTCGAAGAACAGAAGGCTGTTCTTGGGCCGCACTCCGGCGTCTTCGGCCGTATGAAACAAAAACGTCGGCGGAGTCTGATGCGTGACCTGCAACTCGTTGGACATCAGCCGGACAAGGTCCGGATCGGGGTTCTCACCCAGCAGGTTCTTCCGCGAGCCTGCGTGTACACACGATTCATCCACAAACGAGATCACCGGGTAACACAGGACGGCAAAGTCGGGTCGGCAACTAAGGCGATCGATGGGATCGGCGGCCGCCGAGTTGCCCGCGTCAAAGTGCGTGGCCGCTGTGGAGGCCAAGTGTCCTCCGGCGGAGAACCCCAACACTCCGACGCGATCGGCGGCGTACCCATAACGCTCGGCCAGAAAACGCGTCTTGCGAATGGCACGCTGCACATCGAGCATGGGAGCTGGATGCCGGTAGCGCGGGGACCGCCGGTAAGTCAGCACGGCCGCGGTGACCCCCATTGAGTTCATCCACTCGGCCACCTGTCGACCTTCGTGATCAATGGCCAGCCCGCGATACCCACCCCCCGGGCAGATGACCACGGCGGTCTGGGCCGAATGGTTCTGGTCAGGATGATAAAAGGTCAATGTCGGGTGATCGTCGGTTTCCAGCCCGATGGCATCGGGCGTTCCGAGGCTATACAGCAGGGTTGACTGTGGTGTGTGCGGCTGCGGAGGAGCAGCGGGAATCGGAGCCGTCGTAAGTCCCATCAGGCAGGACAGCAAGGCCACCATCGCGAAGTGACCACCATGGCGCAGACGACGAGGCATGACATCCCCAGAGTACTAAGTGCAAAGCGGAAACAGGGCCGCACAGCCACACGGGTGACTCTGCAACCGGTCGGGCAACCGGAATCCCGGCAGAATGTGCCGCAGGCTGGCAAAAGTTCTTCAGCCCGATGCCTGGCGAAACGTGCCGGGGAACGTGACTGTCTCCCGATGATGGCCTCAGGCGGCGTGAGAATCAATTGTCTCGACGGCGGCCGGGCCTGATCCTCGCACAATCTGCGGAGCGCTCGGCAAGCCCGCTGGACCCGGTCCTTCCGCAGGCTGACGGCATTAGTGCCCTGCTTGCGGGGGTGTGATCTCGGCGTAGACGGACGTGCGGTGAGAAACGTCTTCACCCACTTCGTGCCAATGTGCAACTTCCGTCTCGCCGGGGGACCAGCACAGCAGCACTTCGCGACCATCGAGCAAAGCGGGAAAGTCGATCGTGCCGGCGGGAACATCACCGATCTGCGCACCGAGTTGCTCGATCTCCTGGGAAAAGCCTTCCAGTCGCACAGCATCCCGTTCGAGTTGCCGTTCCATCTGATGGAACTCCTCGGAGTATGGGGTCTCGGCACTGTCGTCGTGATGATCATACCGCTGGCGAATCGCAGCGAGTCGCTCTTGGCGCTCGGAAAGCTCCGCGTACAGCGAAACCACATCTCGCGAGATTCGAGTCACCAGCGGAAGCATCCGGGACGCTTCATCGGGAGTGAAGTGCTTCTGAAACCGATACCGCGAAGTCATTTGATCACCGAGTCTGTCAAGTGGCCCCAGCAAGGTTCAAACCGACCTCCACGAGCGAGCGACCTGGAGATCCGACCTGCCATGCAACTCCCACTCCTTCGCGAAGCAGAAAACGCAGATCGTCCTCGTTCGCCAAGATGCAGGAGACAGCCGTTCGCAACCACGGGAGCAAGTCTCCCCTCAGATGCAAACTGCCTCATCCCCTGCCGCTCAAGCGATTATAGCGCTGTCGTCGACCGTGGGAAACCTCTGTGTCAAAGATGTTCTCCGCCGGTCACTTCAATGACCGAGCCGGTGGCAAATCGGGCCTGCAGCAGCATGCGTAAGGCGGCCACCACGTCGTCGGGAGAGCCTGTTTTTTCCAGCGGAATCGACGATTGAACGCGGGACGCGAAACCCGGCGGAATCGAGTCGGGCGGCAAAACCAGTCCGGGGGCCATCCCGTTGACGCGAATGTGCGGGGCCAGTTCGGCTGCCAGAATCCGGGTGGCTGCCCAGAGTGCCGCTTTGGAGCAGCCATAGGACAAATGTCCCGGGATTGGCCGTGTCGCCCGCCAGTCAAGTAAATTGATGATCTGCGGGTCGCTCGCCGGGTCGGGAGCGCCCTGGTGCCAGCGTCGCGTGAACTCCTGCGCCAGCGCCAAGGGGGCGGCCACATTTGCCAACTGATGCCGCAGGAAGACTTCCTGTGACCACTTGGCCAGAGTTTCCGGTTCAAAGAGGCTGGCGCAGTTGACCAGCAGGGACACCCGTCGGTCTGAGTCTGCGACGCCAGCGAACACGGCGGCCGCTGCGTCGGGATTGGCTAAGTCCTGTTGCACGAGTGAAAAGTGCTGGTCAGGATGGCGATTGGCAAGTTGCTCACGCAGGGCATGCGCCGCGTCCTGTTGGCTGCGATAGTGGATTCCCACATCAAAGCCGTCGGCAGCGAGGGCCTCCACAATCGCTCGTCCAACTCGCGCGGCACCGCCGGTGACGAGAGCCAGACGGCGTCGTTCCTGTTCCATCGACGTCATTCCAGCCACATCACGTCATAACCGTACGCCGGCTGAACCTCAAACTCTGACGCGAGCGCTGGATGCCAGTAGGCCGCAGGCTGGCACGTGCAGGATTCGGCTGACGGGGCTGCTTGGGGAGCCGCGGCTCGCACCGTTGGTGTCTGGATTACTACAGGCCGGCTTGGTGCCGGACGTTGTGTCTGGCTCACGCGTGGCGGCTGGGGCTGAGCCTGTTGGCGCGGCGGATCAACGTGAGGAGGCGGAATCTTGCGCGGGGCCGGCGCTGCCGCTG
>JBGSIP010000247.1:0-2451 GCA_041742495.1 Planctomycetaceae bacterium | reverse complement strand
GATTGGCAAGTCAGGCTGTGCTGGATGAGACCGGGGTATCGGTCACAATGACGTTACGGCACAGCAGAGAACGGGGCTGTGATCTGGGTTGGCTCACGCCGGTCCCTCCGCTCACACGGCTGGGCAAGCCAGCCGTGGCACCCCACGTGACCCAGACGATGCCTGACACATAGCGATAGTCAGGCCACTACGGTCCGTCAATTGTTATGTGTCAGGCATCGCCGAGATTACATGGCACCCGGCGATCTACGATGGCTGACAAGTAACTGTGGACCGACCACTACCTACGACAAGGCAACCCTTGGGACTTCCACTGATTGCTTGTTGGCTGTGTTGCCACCGTTGCTACGCCGCGGGATTGATGCCAGTGAGATCGGCGGGAGGCGTCGGTTCCATGTCGATGACGCGCATCGCTTTCCACGCCCCACCCACGAAGCGCCACATAAAAATCATCCCCAACGAACAGACCCAGGCGGAAATCAACAACCAGCAGCCATAGATGCCAAATTCCAGCACTTCGACCCCCAGCCAACTGAGACTCGCGAGCGCCGCAGCCCAGATCAGGCTGATGCGCAGCACAAACGGCGTGTCACCGGCCCCCTTGATCGCGCTCACAAACACCATGGCTGTCGCATCCAGCAGATTGTAAGCCGCCACAAAACGCAGCAGCATCTTGGCCAGTTCCAGCACCGCGGCCGAGTTCTCACGACCGGCCCCCTCCGCCACAAACGACGTCAGGAAGACTGCCGGGGCCACGACGTAGATGGTGGACACAACCGCCATGTAGATCAGCGAAAGCACAAGGGTTGTCCACGTCGATCGCTCGGCGAGACGCGGATTGTTTTCCCCCAACCGCTGACCCACGAGAATCGACGCCGTCTGAGCCAGCCCCCAGATCGGCATGAACGCCAGCGTGCTGATGCTGAAGGCCATCGAGGTGGCCTCTGCTTCGATGGTCCCCAGTCGTCCCACCATCATCACAAACACCGTGAAGCCGACGACATCGAGCACCAGTTGGAATCCACTGGGGGCTCCGTAATAGATCAGCCGGGTGAAAATCTCCCGGTCCCAGAGCATGCCGCGCCACGTGCCGAACGCGCGCCGATTGGCGGGCAGCAGGATCAGCACGAGGTACACCAACGCCTTGATCCACAGCGCGGCCACAGTGGCCCAGCCAGCCCCCGCGATTCCCATGGCCGGGAAGCCCGCTTTGCCGAAGATCCACCAGTAGTCCAGCAGCACATTGAGCGCTGCCGCGGAGGCATCCACAATCATCATCACGCGGGTCTGTCCGCGACCGGCATAGAACGAGGAAAACGCCTGCGCAAACAGCATCCCGGGGGCGCCCCAGCAGAGCACCTGAAAGTAGGTCACTTCCAGTTCGCGAATGTGCTGTTCGTGTCCTCCCAGCGAGAACAGTGGCTCCGCCAGCGGAATCGCCAACAGCATCAACGGCGTGCAGAGCGCGGCGACCCACACCCCCTGCCAGACCGAAACCCCCACACGTTCACGCTGGTCGTTTCCAAAGTACTGCGACACGAACGTGCAACAGTACATCGTGATGCCCAGCGGCAGGCACAGCAGCGAGAACCACAGCATCGACGCCGAGAACGCCGCGGACATCGCCGCTCCCGACTGTTGATTCAGGAACACGCGATCCACAAACGTCATGACCGTCCACGACAGGCTCGATATGACCATTGGAAAGGCGATCTTGAGCACTTCGCTCCCCCCGCCCGGAGACTTCCACCAGTGCCACAACGCGTGTGGTCCGGGTGCGGCGTGCGGCGCAGCGTGACTCATGAGGGCCAACCTGAAGACGGGGTGAAGGGTTGCGACGATTCGGTGAGCTGCCCTGAGGTCCCGGAGCGCGTTTGCCGTCGAGACGCTGGAGGAGCCTGCTGTGACAAAGAGCCCGACGAAAGGTTCAGGCCGCCAGAGGACGCGGCAGGTTGGTTGACGGCAGGGCGGGATTGCGGTCGAGACTGTAGCGAGTGCGGTTGAACTGTCCTGCGCCGGTTTCCGTCCGACGACGAAAGTTCACTCGAAATTGCGTATCATCTGCTGTCCATGAGACTTCCACCTCCATCGTGGCCCGCGGCGGCAGCCCGGCGCTTCGACGGGGCGGTTGACATTCCCTGTAATACGGGCATCTCATCAGCAAGTAGGGGCGAGTTTTTCGCAGCGTGCTGCCGCCGACCATTTGGCAGCCAGATTCAAGGGGAGCAGTGATGAAGGGACCAGGCTTGCGGGCCGATCTGGATGTGCGCCGGCTGTGGCGTTGTCCGGTGACCCAGCGTGAACTGCGGCTGGCGGCCGACGTCACGGCCATGCGGTCTCCGTTTGCTCCCACCCCTGTGTGGATGGTGCTCGTCGATCGCCGGCCCCCGTCACGGAAGACGATCCCGGTGGATGAACTGTTCCGCGATGTCGAAGTCGATCCCGCCGATC
>JBGSIP010000246.1:0-5341 GCA_041742495.1 Planctomycetaceae bacterium | reverse complement strand
CGACGCAAGAGCGGTTCTCGTCGCGAACAAGCAATTTCTATCTGACTGCCACGCAAGGTTTCTGCCGTTGGCTGGTCACCGAAGGGCATTTGGCGAGTAATCCTCTGCAGACCATCCGTCGGCAGAAGGTCGACACGGACTTGCGGCATGAGCGTCGGGCACTGACTGCCGGCGAGTTCCGCGTCTGGTTGCCAGCGCGATGGCTGGTCCCGCCGTGGAAGGAATGGCAGGTGCTGACAGAGCGATGCTGTACGTGCTGGCCGCGTGGACCGGGCTGCGTCGCGCAGAGCTCGCGTCACTCACGCGGCGGTCATTCTGTTGGGACTCAGAGCCACCGACCCTGAGGGTGGAAGCCCGGCACAGCAAACGCCGCAAGCGGGATGTCCTGCCAATCCATCCCGAGGTCGCGTCGCGGCTGCAGGAGTGGCTGGCCAACAAATCACCGGAAGACTCAGAGCCCATCTTCGCGTTACGGTCAGCCGGCGGGTGGCTGAAGAAGACCAGCAAGATGATGCAACGGGACCTTGCAGCGGCAGGAATTCCGTACGCTGACGAGCACGGCTTGTACGCAGATTTTCACGCCAACCGCCATACGTTCATCACGAATCTCGCTCGTGCCGGTGTTGCTCCCAAGGTGGCCCAGTCCCTGGCCAGACGCTCGGATATCAACCTCACGATGAACGTGTACACCCACGTCGAGCAGGGGCAGCAGATGGCGGCGGTAGGGGCCCTGAGCGCGCCTCCACCCACCAGAAGCAGCCGGCCGACGGGACAAACCGGGCGAAGGCGAAGCACGCCACCAAGCGGGATCGGAGTCGCAGCCTGTGGCATCGCCGGATGAATGGCTTGTGCGCCCACTTGTGCGCGACTCTGTCGATTCGAGTCCGGGCCAGACTTCTGAAGTCGCCCAGACAGCATTGAATCCAAGGTCAACCCATCGCCGTAAAGTGAATCAGGTCAACACTTGTGACACGCCAAGTCAACCAAAGTCGCCCGCAGTCAAATTGCACCCGGAGGGATTCGAACCCCCAACCCTCGGTTCCGAAGACCGATGCTCTATCCGTTGAGCTACAGGTGCATGATGGTGACCGGCTGGTCGGATTTGCTGCCGGACGTTGGGCTGCTTCGACTGCGTCGGCTTCGAGTGAACGGCCGACCTGGGAAATCTGTGTTCGCGAACCGCCGCAACCACGACTGGCTTGCCAACAAAAAGACCTCCGCAACTCGGAGGTCTTGCCGCCGGACAGTCGACTTCGGCTCTCGGGCAGCGATCGCCCCGTTTGGGACACTCACGCAACCGCGCCGGCGATCCGATCAGCAGATCAACAACGTGGGGGTGATCATTCCGTCGGAAAGTTCTCCCGATGGAGCAGCCAAAGCAGTCAGAACGTGAAATCTGTCAAGGCGTTAACTCGTTGCCTGGACCCCTGCAGCGTGCTGCAGACGGGTCGCATGCCTCCACTAGGACTCGAACCTAGAACCTAATGATTAAGAGTCATTTGCTCTACCGATTGAGCTATAGAGGCGTCGGTATCTCAAAATTCTAACGTGATTCTGCCGGGGATTCAAACGCCGTCTCCCGGTTCCCGGACAGAAAGCCTGAACTGTCGTAAATCGTGTCCTGGAATGTGCTTACATTTGTATGGTCGTTGCAGTTGCGGGTTGCCGCCGGCTCTGTGGCCCCCGAGCAGGCATGACGGGAAAAACCCGAGTGTCCGCCACGCGGGCACCCGGGTTTGCGATTCAGGTCAGACACCAGTGGGGGCTGGCGGGTTCGCGGATCAGGCGAATTCGGGGCGACGGCGGCGCAACTGTTCCTTCAGGCGATTCACGATGCTGGAGTGCATCTGGCTCACCCGGGATTCGGACAGTCCGAGGGTATTGCCAATCTCCTTCATCGTGAGCTCTTCGTAGTAGTACAGGATGATGATCAGACGCTCATTGCGGTTGAGCCCCTTGGTCACCAGTCGCATGACGTCGCTCTTCTGGATGCCGCGGGTCGGGTCTTCGCCCTTGGAGTCCTCAATGATGTCGATCTCGCGAACATCCTTGTAGCTATCTGTTTCGTACCACTTCTTGTTCAGGCTGACGAGATTGACGGCGGAGGCTTCGCTGCGCCACTTCTCGAACTCGCCAATCGGCAGCCCCATTCGGCCGGCGATTTCCTGCTCCGTGGGGGGGCGACCGACGACGGCTTCGACTTCCTTGCGGGCCGCTTCCATCTTGCTGGCTTTGCTGCGTACCAGGCGGGGGACCCAATCCATGGTGCGCAATTCGTCCAGCATGGCACCACGGATGCGGGGCACGCAGTACGTTTCAAATTTCACGCCGCGATCGATGTCGAACGCTTCAATTGCGTCCATCAGACCGAACACACCGGCGCTCATTAGATCGTTCAGATCGACACCATCAGGCAGTTTTTGCCACACGCGTTCCGCGTTGAATCGCACCAGCGGCAAATACCGCTCGATCAACGCGTTCCGCAGCCGTTGATTGGTCTGGTCCCGTTTAAACTGGATCCAGACATCGGCAACGTCTGCGGTCAGTTTTGATGACATCGATTCCTCCATGAGTCAGACGCCTTCTCTGTGGAGCCGAGCAAGCAAGTTGTCGGGCAAGCCTGACACCGTCCGAACGAACATCAACTTCGTTCACCGGTGTGCAGCGGGGGTGAATAGGTTCATCGGCAACAGCAAATCACCATTGCCTGCGGACAGACGTCACTGTCCGTCCGAGCGCACTCTCGCAGTTCATCAACCGGAAGATTTACTCAGTTCGTAAGCAGACACTTGCGCCTGCCACTCACGCAGCACGACAGTTTCCACGGCCTCATCCATCAAACGGCGCGCAATTGCACCCAGCAGATAGCCGATCGCAAAGGCCACGCAGCCGGCACACACAGCCGACCACAGGGTGGGAGCAATCCCATCCTGCAGCCACGCTCCGCGCGCACAGGTCGTCGCCATCGCCACTAGCCACATTCGATAAGCCGCCAGAACTTCCATCGTGCCGCCAGTCACTGTGACGGGTTGTCACACCATCGGAGCCGTTGCAGCTCATAGAGATCGACAGTGAGACTCATCGCAGTTATCGGCACGTCACCACAGTTTTCTTCAGCACACTCAGCCCAATCGGCAAAGTCGTGGTCCTGTTGACCGTGAACGTCACCGCTCACACCCAACCAGCGGGGACTTGGCCTGTCTGCTTCACTCGGTATCACTCACGGCAACGGCACGCCGTGCAAACTCCATCGCTCTCCACGGTCAACTGCAAGGGTGCATCCGGCCGTCAGAAGCCACTCAAGCCGCATCGTGCGACCATTCCATCTTGGACACCGGCGGGCCGGGCCGCGTCTGGTGTTGCCGCGGCAGTCGGCTGGCGACGTGTTCGAGGGCGGCAGTCACCGATGTGTGCAGACGCTCATCCAGTGCCCAGGCGGGCACGCCGCTGTGGTTGGACGCCGTCGCTGATTGGACAGCATCCCATTCCGGAATGACGCCCAATCGTTCGACATGCTGATGCAGATGCGCGGCCGCAGTGGCGATCATCCGTGTGGCCACATTGTCGCCCCACTCGCGCGTCGCCCGATTGATGACCACGCCGATGTGCGGCACTTGTTGCGCTGACAGGTGCTTGATGGCGGAATACCCGTCGGCGATCGCCAAGGCATCGGGTGTTGCCATCACGATGGTTTCATCGGCCCGCCGAGCCACCGGAATCGCTTGGCGAAACAGGCTCCGGGGCACGTCCCACAGCACCACATCGAACGACGCTTCCAGCTGCTGGAGCGTCGAGTCCAGATCGTGTTCGCAGGCCAGGTCGTTCGCGAGCGCGGAGACGAGGCAGTCGGCTCCAGATAACACCGTCACACCAGTTGTCGAGCGGAGCGCCACGTCTTGCCAATGGCGGGCTCCGCATTGCACATGCGACAGATTCCAGTAGGCATTCATTCCCAGCAGCAGTGCCGCATGGCCCACGGATTCACTGGCATCCAGAATGCAAACCGATTCCCCGGCGCGCTGCAAGTGGTTCGCCAGTTGCACGACGACGCTGGTTTGTCCGACGCCCGACTTGCCACCTGCAAACAACAGGCGACGTGCCACGTGTGGCGTGACAGTGGGAACAACATGGCGCTGCCGGGCCACCAGGGCCCGCAGCATGGTGGCTTGATCACGCACGGGCCACCTCGCGTTTGTCAGAGATCTGGCGCGACGCGGTGTGTGCCGACTCGCACTTCAGAATCAAGTGTGCCAGCCGGCGGGCCTGTGCCGGCTCGATGTCATCGGGCACGTCCTGCCCAGTCGTCAGATAGCTCAACGGGGCTCCCGCACGATCAATGGCATCGACCAGTGGACCCAGGGCATCGCATTCATCCAATTTCGTGGCCAGCAGTCGCGTCGGTCGGACCACGCGGAAGCGATCAATCACGCTGTTTAACCGCTGCGGTGAGCCTGCAAAACTCAGGACCAGGTGAATCTCGGAGGGCTCCGCGGCGGCCAGAATCGCCGTCAGTTCTTCGATTTTCTCGGCATCGAAAGGCCCACGGCCGGCCGTGTCAATCAGCACGACATCCTGGTCACTTTGACGCCCAAGAGCCGCCCGCATCTCAGCGGGGGTTGACACGACTTCGAGCGGACAGCCGATGATTTCGGCATACGTGCGCAACTGTTCCACGGCGGCAATGCGATACGTGTCGACTGTGACCAGCGCCACCCGCAGTCCCTGTCGCAGTGAATAGCGGGCGGCCAGCTTTGCGATCGTTGTCGTCTTGCCGACCCCCGTCGGACCGACAAACGCGGTCACCTGTCGGCGGCCACGACCCGCGGGCGTCAGCGGCGCCACACTCAGTCTTCGTTCGAGGCCTTCGCAAAGGATGTCCCACGGGACTTGTTCCGAAACGCCACTGCGCTGTGCCGGCTCCAGTCGCTTCAACTGTTCCAGCAACTCCATCGCCAGGCCACCCGCCAGACCAACCTGTTCCATCCGATCCCACGCCAGCTGCAGAACTGGCGAGAGCGTGGACTGCGGAGCGGTTGACAGGCGAGGCAAGGCGCGCGCCACCTGAGAGAGTTGATCTTCCAGGCGGGCCATGCGTTGATCGAATTGCGGAGCGATCAGGGGCGCCGTGCTCGTGCCATCAATGGCCGAGGGTCGCTGGGCTGTCGCGGCATCGCTAGCCGGTGTTGCACGCCGGCCAGTGATGGCACTTGCCGATGGAATCGTCGTGGGCGACCCGGCGACCGGTTCCGTGCGTGGCGTCCAGCGACGCAGATCCTGCGGACGCGCTGTGGCATCATTCGACCGCAGCGGCATCGCTGGTCGCTCGGTCGTGGCGAGCGTG
>JBGSIP010000245.1:0-4989 GCA_041742495.1 Planctomycetaceae bacterium | reverse complement strand
GGCGGCTACGCCGCTCGCACCCCGGTCCAGTCGGCTCCCAGCTATGCCCGGGCCACGCCCGCCATTCCGCTGACCCCGGCTTCGGCTCGTGCGGAACTGACCTTCATTCTGCCCGCCGATGCCACGCTGATTGTGGCCGGTCAGACGACGGAACTGTCGGGTGCCACCCGCACGTTCTCGACTCCCGCTCTGCAGGCCGGTGGCCAGTTTGCTTATGAAATTCGGGTGGAAGTCGTCCGCAACGGACAGGTGCTCAGCGTCGATCACCGCCAGTCCATCGCCGCCGGCGATCGCCTGACGCTGAACTTCGCCGAAACCGCCAATGGCTTGGTCATGACCGGCTCGGCCGACATCTCGCTGGCCAGCCGCTAAGGGTAGCGTGGAGTCCAGTTGGCTCCACTTAGCCGCGCGGCAGCGAACAACCACCCGGGAGACGCTCCGCTGGGGCGATTGCTGGATCTTACCGGCCGCCTGTTTCGGACCGGCGGGTGAGGTCCAAACCTGACGGCGGTCCTGGCGCTCCGGAATGTTGAACACGGAATCAGTCGGCGGAGTTCGCTCTGCCGGCTGTTTCTATTGCTGGAGTCCGGTCTCGCGCACGCGGGGTCTGCTCGTGCGTGGCGATTCGCGTTTGTTCCGGCCGCCGCGGGTGGTGTGGGGAGCACGGGCGGGGGCGAGCATTCGCCCGGATCGACCTCAACCGGCGCAATCCGATCAGCCGATGGAAGGAGCAGGCGAACTTGTTGTCGTGCTGGCGGGTCTGTGGTTCGACTTCGGCCGCGTGACAATTCGAGTTTCCGAGAGTTTTGGCGGTTTGTGAAAACTTGTCGTGGGTCGCCGGTTGGGATACCCTTCGCGACAGATCAAGGCAGAGTAGCTCAGCTAGGTAGAGCAGCGGATTCATAAGCCGCGGGTCGCCGGTTCGAATCCGGCCTCTGCTATTCCAGTGAACATGACGCCAACACCGCATCGGGTTACGACCCGATGCGGTGTTGGCGTTTATGGAATGGTGACCACGGCATTGTCCAAGCTGTTGGTGACAGGGCTTTCCACCGCGTTCTCCCGGGTGCTCCTCGTTTTCTGGCGTGCAGCCCGCTGAGTCCAGTGCGGGCTTGCTGACAGCAAGACAATCGCGCCACATCGAGGCCGTCGCCTCCGTAGATGGCTTTTACGCCATTCGCTGGCAGCTCAACGGAACGCAGGGTGAAGTGGTTCCTGTGCCGAACTGGCAACCATTGCCGGGACGCCTGGCTGACGGGCGAAAGTATCCGCTCTCCGATGGCAACAATCTGCAGTGGACTGACGGCGGGAGCAATTTTCCACTTTCGTACGCGAATCGTGTCAGATCCCCTACGCATCACATGAAGATATCTACGGGGTGTCATGTCATGGAAGGGAATTCCGAATTCTTGCGCCTGCTGCTGGCCCACGAGTCCGAACTACGGGCGTTCGTCCGTTCTGTCGTGCGCCGCTCAAACGATCAAGACGACTTGTTTCAGGAGATCGCGGTCGCTCTATGGAAGACGTTTCCCCGTTTCGATCGCGATCGCTCATTCGTGGCTTGGGCGCGAGGAATCGCGAAGTTGAAGTTGCTGCAGTGGAAACAACAGACGAATCGAGCCCCCTTGCTGATCTCCGACGAGGCGATCGAAGCGGTGGCGAGTGCCTTTGAGCGTACCGACAATTCGCGCGGTCAACTGAGCACATTGCTGGAAGAGTGTCTGATGAGAATCAAGGGGCGCTCGCGAGAGATGCTGGCACTGCGATACGAACAGTCGTTGCCGTACTGCGAAATTGCCCGGCTGATGCAAACAACAGAGGCGGCCGCAATGCAAACTCTGTCTCGCCTGAGAACCCGGTTAGAACAATGTCTAAAGGAGCGACAGGCCGCCTCAGAACTGACGCGACCCTGACCAGTAGTCCACAATCTGCTCGCTAGTTTGGTGAAGTTGATCGACGGCACAGCCTCACGGCTTTCGAGTGGCATGCCGATTTGGTGACTGGCGTTGATCAATCCCCAGCGTTTCAGAATGCAGTGCCCTGTCCATGCCGCGACCCTCGCCCGACGTGAGTCTCTTGTACGACAGATTCCTCGACGGAACTGCGACCGAGGATGAACGCGCCCAGGTAGAACAAGAATTGCTCGCGGACGAAACCTTCGTTGACGGCCTAGTGTCCCGCGCCCGCCTTCACCAGTCTCTAACAAGTCACTTCCAAATGGCCAAACGGGCACAGGACGTTGCCCGCACATCGTTGGATTGCTTTCATCCACACGTCGCGGCTGCAAACCATCGCTGCGACGTCGCTAGCGAGAACACGCAGAACACGCCGCCGGTCCAACTACCGGAACGCCCGGTGGGCCGACGGACGGCATGGGTGGTCCAGCTTACGATGACGGCCATCGTAGCCCTGATGGTCGTCTCGTGGTGGCGCAGCGATGCCAAACCGTCCGTCAGTCTGGTGACGACCACCGGCCGAACGTCACCTTCAACGTCGACTGCAGAACGCAGCGAGGACCAACTCGGTCGAAGCTTTCATTTTTCCCGAGGGATCATCGAACTCTACTTTCGAATCGCCGACGCGACGGTGGTGGTGGAAGCACCCGCCCGGTGCCGTGTTGTGGACGAACGGACTTTCGAGATTCAGCAAGGACGACTGTCAGCTCACGTACGCAATGGATCACCGGGTTTGACCGTCGTTACTCCCCACGCGGAAATTCTTGACGTGGGAACCCGATTCGCGGTTGATGTCATCGATGGTCGCATGTCTGAGGTACACGTCTTCGAAGGGCATGTCGCCGCCGGAATACCACATGAATTGAATCGCACACTGGTAGGCACGGATAAGGCACTGCGATTTGAAGCTGAACAATCGCCGGTGGCCTGCGTCACCCGCGAAGCCAGTTTCGTGCAGCCCGCGGAGGTCGCCGATATGGCCGCCGCCCTGCAGGCGGGGCAGGCGGTCACGGCCAGAGAAGCAGCAGCACGCTATCGCCGCGATCCCGACCTGCTTGCCTGGATTGATTTTGAGCGCGACGAAAACGGCCGTTCTGCGGAACCTCAAGTGGAGTTTCACGGTGGTCAACGAGTCCAGGGGCGGTTTCCTGGCACCATGGCGCACGAATTCATTGATCCCTCGGATCACGTGGAGCTCAATCTCGACGCAATAGTTCACGAAGCGACTCTGATGACGTGGGTCAAGCTGAATGACCTCAACGGGGAGCCAAGCTCGCTGTATCACACCAATGACTGGGATACCCCCGGTCAATTCCTCTGGCTGGTGTCTCCCTCGGGGTGCCACCTCCAAACGATCATTAAAAGCACGACTCCGCATGAGCGCGGTCACATTGCCATGAGACTCAGATCAACGACGCAATCAACAGCGCCTGTTCATCGCTGGCTGCATTTGACCATGGTGTACTCCGCCGGGGAATCTCGGCTGACCTACTACGTCGACGGTCGTTTTGATTCGACATTGGCACTACCGGAGGTTCATCCCCTCCGTTTCACTGCCGCCCAATTGGGAAACTGGCTGAAAGCCACCGACACCAATCCGCGTCGACTGAGCGGCCGCATGGATGAATTCGCGGTGTTTCGACGGGCGATGCCGGGCCAGGAAATCCAGGCCTATTTTCGCCACTCAACTCCCTATCACAGCCCGCTGTAGTCTCATCGGTTCCTCTCCAGACTTGATCGGCCGCCGGGATGTGTTTCCGGTCGACTTTCGCTTTCGTCGTTCGCATACATCTGTTTTCACTTTAGGAAGGACGCTCATATGGAACGCTCAGTGCCAATGACGTTTCGCCGCGGCAAAGGTTTCACCCTCATCGAACTGCTGGTCGTAGTGGCGATCATCGCCATCTTGGTGGCGTTGCTGCTTCCGGCCGTACAGCAGGCACGGGAAGCCGCTCGCCGGTCGAGTTGCAAGAACAATCTCAAGCAGATTGCCTTGGCGTTGCACAACTATCACGACACCTATCGCGTCTTTCCCCCCGGCTACGTAACGCATGAAGGCAGCATCGATGCCGGAGGAAACAGCCCACTCGCCGGGTGGGGATGGCCCACGTTTATCCTGCCGAGTCTTGAGCAAGGTCCCCTTTACGATGCGCTGCAGCCCGGCCGAAACCTCATTACCGACGCCGCAGCCACCGGGACAACGGCCTTGCTGATGAAGACTCCTCTCGAATCGATGCGTTGTCCCTCAGATCCTGGACCAATTCTCAACGATGCGGTGAACCGCCGCATTCAGCTTCCAACGGAAGCCTCGAATGATACTGCCAGCAGTTCTCTGGTGGCACTTTCCACCTATGTCGGGAACAACACGAGCATGAAGTGGCACGTGGGCGGTCGACTCATCGGTGCAGGCCCAGGCCTTCTCCACGCAGCGAATGCGTGGCCTCCAGCAACCAATCCCGGTTTCAATGGGGTGTTCGGACAGGATTCGCACATTAGCATGAAGGACATCTCCGATGGGACCAGCAACACTGTCCTCGTCGGTGAGCGTGCCTGGGAGTTGAACAACCCTGCGGGCGCCGTCTTCCCCTGCGGCGCCTCAAACGTGTTTGGCGTCAATTACTTCAATGGCCAACTCTCTAACATTGGCGTGCTGGCAAGCGGGAGTGTCTCCTTGAACTACACTCATAACCAATGCCGCTTCGGGTACTCCAGCCTGCATCGCGGCGGCATGCAGTTTGCCCTCGCTGATGGCAGCGTGAGATTCATCTCAGAAACCATTGAGCACCGCTGGTCGGGCAACACCGTCGTCGGAGCCTTTCTTAATTCCACGATGGAGCGACTGCTGAGCCGCAACGATGGACTACCCGTTGGCGAATTCTAATGTTGCGGCCTGCTCGATGAGGGACTCACAGACGCTGACAAAACCCAGCGTGAGCGTTGACGGCACCTGCGACACCAATTGCTCGTCTTATGAAAGCCATCCAGCTGGAGTATCAGCGGCCGCCTTGGGTTCTTCGCGACTCCGACTCAGTAG
>JBGSIP010000244.1:0-2715 GCA_041742495.1 Planctomycetaceae bacterium | reverse complement strand
GCGGCGGCCGACGCCCCACTGCAGCCCGCTGGCCGATATCGTGAGATTTCCGCTGGCCCGCGTGATCCCACGCATAGTAGATGCTGTTGATCGTCAGTGTCTGGGTGGGACTGGGAGCGCTGGGCATGGTGAAATCGGCGTAGCAGCCTGTCTGCTGCAAGATCTCCAACTCTTGATCGACGCCGCACCAGTGCCCGTCGGGTCGCGAATTGCACAGCGCCCAGTTGCCGTGAATGAATCCGTAGACCACCTGCCCCGTCTCCGGATCGCGTCGTAACAGACCATGTTGCTCAAACAGCGTGTCGCGGAACGACGCAAGCTTGTGGGCAAGCCCCGCGGGGCTGTCATCATGGTGATGCAGATGGATGTCCACATCGCCATAGCCGCCCTCGATCAGCGGCCGCAGGTCGTCCAGATACTCCGGGCGATATTCGTCCTGCGGAAAGAAAAACGTGTGCTGCGGCGGGCGGCCATCTGCATCGCGGAAGCGGGAAAACTGGGCCGGATACTCTTTCACCCAGCGAGCAACCAGTGCTCGAGCTTCTGCCACCGGTGCGTTGCCACGCTGAGGTTCGTAGTGATCGCAGACCGAGAGAAACACGTCGAGTGGTTCACTCTCCCAATCTGGCGCGGGCTGATGATCGGTCGGAAAGTAATAGGCCGGCAGCCATTGATCCATGTGACGTGAACGCAACGCCGCCCAATACACGGCGATCGTGCACCCCAGCGCCAGCAGGCCACTGACAATCACCACGCCCAACATGAATGGATACCAACTGACAGAGGAATGGAAACCAAACCGCCCGCTGCAACGATCGTTTCACCTGGAAGCATTCCAGTGCAGTTTAGACCTCAAATCAGCCTGAGTACGTCTGGAACGTCCGGATTTGCCAGAAACTCCGTCGCTCCTCTCCGACCGCTCGGCCAGGAAGGGATATCCCTTCCGCACGGCGATTGCGTTGGACAGCGCTGTCAATCCAACCGTTACCACCTATCCCACCCACAGCCGGACTGCCCCGGGCGAACCACTTACGAAAGCACGGGAGCACTCGCGGGCGACGCGCCATTCTGCGGAAGATCCGTCATCTCCCGTTGTCCCCGTTGCTCGCCAACCAGCGTTCGCCGCAACCGGGCATATCCCGCGCGTCCAAGCAGACGCTTTGGCGCAGTCAGCGCCCACTGTCGGACGTGATCGCGCCAATAGCTTCCCGTCACCCAGTTCTGCAACACTCGATTGTCCGTCGTACTCAGGATCGCCGCTCGCCGCACGGTGGTCCCCTGGCGATTCGTCACGTTCAGGCCGACCTGCGAGGTAAATACGGCTTCATATCCCGCGTCGCGTGCCAGTTGCAATGTGCGGCTGTCGCCCGATCCGCCGGGCAACGCACAAGTGGTCACGGGCTGTCCCAGCAGGTCCTCCAATTTTCGTCGCGACGTCTGCAATTCGTCCGCCGCAGCGGCCGCCGACAGTTCGCCGAGGAGTCGATGAGTGACACCGTGAGCGCCAATCCGGAAGTGGCCGCTTTGCGCGGCCTGTCTCAAATCGTGCGCTGTGGCAAACCGGGGCGTACCGATAAAAGCTGTCGTTACAAAGACGGTCGCCTCCATCCCGCGTGCCGTCAACAGTGGTCCCGCCACATCAAACGACCCCAGCCAGCCATCATCAAACGTCAAATGGACCGCGTGGCGAGGTGTCGCCTGCTCCGCACTGCTCATTGAGGCCAACAGCCTGTTGTCGTGCGACTGCTGGCTGCTCCTCTGTCCAACATTCACGGCAGCCAGCACATCATCCAACGTGATCACGCGAGCGTGCGCAGCCAGCAGTTCCAACTGTGCAGCGAATTGGGCCTCAGAGACAAAATAGCGAGTGATCGATGGACTCAGATCCGTCAGCACGGCTTCCGGCCGCACCACGTTGTGATACATCAGGCAACTGAAGCGGGCGAAGTTCACCGTCATCGCACCAACTCCCGCGGCGTGTTGATCCGTCGCTCAAGTGAGAGTCCATTCGGACGGTCGATCACACGATCCAGCCAACCAGCCAATTCGAGCGCCCGATGCCGACGATGGAAGCGATCAGGCTGCCAAGTCCCCATCGGGAGCGTGACGCCCAGACGATGGCGCTCAATTTCGTTGGCGAGATGCCCCGTCATGACCGCTGGCTCGGCGGGCGGACATGGAAACGCAAACGGACAGTCCTGAAACAATTGCCACATATCGCCCGGCGGAGAAACGATCATGACTGGGCGCTGTGCGGCGATGTATTCAAAGGCTTTGCCCGAGACAATCCGTTCTGCATGCGGGACGTTGCTGTTCAGCAGCAGCAGTCCATCGGCAGTCTGCATCAGCCTGACCGCTTCGTGATGAGCCACAAACGGGAGGCGAACCACCCGGCAGGGGAGCACATTCAAGCGATCCAGCAATTGTTCCTGCGGCGGAGTACGGCGTCCGGCAAAGACCAATTCCAGACGAGCCGCCAACTGTGGTGCTTGTGCGGCCAGTCGTTCGACAGCCAGAACCAGCGGTTCGACGCTGTTCAGATTCCATAGCGTGCCGACATAAGCCAAACGATAGCAGCCCACGCCATGTCCGTAGTCAACGCGCGTCAACGATTCCGTCGCGGCGAAGTCATCCCCGTCGAAACCGTTGAAGATGTATCCAAATTCCGCGGCAGACCCTGCTTCGCGCCCCGTCGCGGCGACACTCGCGGCACTC
>JBGSIP010000243.1:0-2235 GCA_041742495.1 Planctomycetaceae bacterium | reverse complement strand
CGCGCTGCCATCGAGGCGGCTGCAAAACTGTCACATCTCGCGCCTCCGTTGCGACCGGAATTCTCTCGCGTCGACGCCTGCTGATTGCGTCTCACAATTTTTGACGTCTGCGATACGTGACCTACGGTTCAGATGGACTTCATGGCCGAGAGTGCGCACGTGGCGCGCCGGCACCGTTCCTGGGCATGAACGGGGATCGAAGTCATCGCGAACCGGGACCATTGAGCGGTCCTCGTTTTGTGATTCGCTTTCGCGAGGAGACTGAATGATGGCCGCCATTGAAACACCTTCGCATGCAGCTTTATTGCCAGACATCGCGGCTGCGCCGATGCCGGTGGTGGGCTCTTGCCATCCGATGGATTCTGTGCGGATCCTGCGGCAGGTGCTGGAACTCTCCCGCCGCGGAGAATCGATCACGTCCACGGCAGAACCGGGCACCCTCGCTTCGCTGATCGCACCGGGCATTCTGCGCGACCTGCTGTCCACCTTGCACTTTCGCGATCCCCGCACGCTGGCACACTCGCGGCGTGTCGCCAAACTGGCCACCGGTCTGGCGGGACGCTTCGGCTGGGAGGAATCGGGACTGCGGGAACTGGAAGTGGCGGCGCTGCTGCATGACGTCGGCAAAATCGGCATTCCCGATCACATCATGATGAAGCCCGGAGGTCTCACCCCCGAAGAGACCGAGATGATGAGCCGGCACCTGGATATCGGCACCAACATTCTGCAAGCGGCACGCGTCAATCCCCGCATCATCGGTCACATTCTGCAGGCGGGACGTCTGTGTCAGGGGGCCGAAGAAGCCAACACCCGCTATGGTCGCGAGTGCCCGCTGGCAGCCCGGCTACTGGCACTCTCTGACGCCTACGATTCGCTGACGCATCCGCAAACCTACCGCCAGCAGCAGACGCACGAGCAGGCGATGTCCATTCTGAAGGATGGCAAACGGGGTCAGTTCGATTCCACGCTCACCGAGGCCATTGATCGCTGGATCAAGGAGAGTCGCCTCGGCACCAAAGGGCAGTTGGAATACGTGGAGTCCGCTTCGGAATTCGCGCCACTTTCCGCCGGCGACCTCAAAACCGCCAGCGATATCTGCAACGTCTTCTACTACATGTACATGCTCGAAACGCTGTACGACGGCTGCTTCCTGCTGGATGCCGACCTGCGGATTCTGATCTGGAGCCGACAGGCGCGCAATCTGTTTGCGGATGAATCGATCGATTTCCAGGGCCGCACGTGGACCAGTCAGTTATTTGGCTGGCAGCATCGCGACCCTGAGCGCGGCAATCGATCGGTGCATGTGGCGATTGAATCGGGACAGTCGAGCGTAGAGAAGCTGCCGGTGTCGATCGGCGAGCGAGCCACCGAACTGGAAATCCACGCCATTCCGATCTTGTCCGACGAACGCTCCGTGATGGGGGTGGGGGCGTTCATTCGCGATTGTGGCCGTTTGGACAACTGCAAGAACTACATCCAGTTGAAGCGCCGGGCCAGCCACGATCCGCTGACGGGACTAGCCAATCGCGGCGAACTGGAAAATCAGTTGGCAGTCGTGATGGAGTCGTGGCTGACCAATGGCAGCACCGGCAAGTTCGCCGTCATCTTTGCCGATATCGACCACTTCAAGAGCATCAACGACACCTACGGACACGACGTCGGTGACGAAGTGCTGATCGAGTTTGCACGGCTGTTGCAAAACGAAACCTATTCCGGAGAAGTTGTCGGACGTTACGGTGGGGAAGAATTTGTGATTCTCTGTCCCGATACGACACTGAGTCAGGCGGAAAAGCGTGCCGAACGGATTCGCATGGCGATCTGCGGCAAGCATCTCTCCTCGGCGCGGCAATTGTCCGTGACCTCTTCGTTTGGGGTGACGGAAGTCGAACCGGGAGACTCGATGGCTTCGGTTCTGCGCCGCGCGGACACCGCCTTGTACGCCTCGAAGACCCGCGGTCGCAATCGCACGACCTCTCTCACTAACGATCAGCTGCTGGGCGGAGCCAAGGAAGAGCGCCGTTCCGGCGAGCGAGACCAGAATCCATGGGAACTGCGCCGCACCTTCAGCGCCGTGGTGACTTCGGAAATGCTGATGTACAAGCTGGCCGGATTCGTCGAAGAAGAGCAGGCGGTCATTACCAAGGTCATTCCCGGTTGCGGCGTGTTTCGCGTGGGCAAGACCGGCTGGTTTTCTGGCTGGGGCAAGACGCCCGACCGTCAGCCCGTGGACGTCAC
>JBGSIP010000242.1:0-3465 GCA_041742495.1 Planctomycetaceae bacterium | reverse complement strand
TGGTCGGTGGCGTAGTTCACCACGACTGCTGCACCATGCGCAGCCAACGTTTTGGCAATTCCCGCCCCGATTCCCTTGGAGGCTCCCGTGACGAGAGCCACTTCACCCTGCAATTTCGGCATGTTTTGTCCTCCTTCCCCTGAGACACTCCGGGCAGGAGACTGTGACAGCCGATTCTGCAATTCTTCAGTTGAGGTGCAGGGTGGTCCCGAAATCGCCCTTGTCGAGCAGTGGCCGCAGCCAGTCGAGCTGACTCATGGGCTCCAGAAAGGGATGTTCACGAAAGATGGCCGCGTACTGTTCGTCCACGGTCGTCTCGATTGCCCGCACGACGCCTTCTGCCGCTTCGTGGATGCTTCGCACTCGCTGCGGGAAGAATTGCAGCTGTGCGGGATCGACGTGACCGGCCTCGATGAAGCCCTTGGTCTTCTTCTCGCAGCGACAGGGATTGTTGACGTTGATCAGGCCACACTGGCCGTGCATGAACCGGTAAAGATCACGGCGAGCACGTGAGAGGCCTTGCCGGAAGTTATCGGGAGTCATCTCCAGAATTTGACCGCCAACCGAATCGCTGGCGCCGAAAATTTCACCGAGCGTGAAGATCAGTCGTTGCTTGCGGTCGAGGCAAAGCAGCATCCCGGTGGTGCAGGAGACCTTGGATTCTTCGACCAGCAGTGGCACATCGACCGGCACCGACTTCGGATCGGGAAGGTCCAGGACAGGTGTGTCATTGATGGCGGCGGCATAGCTGGAAAACGTCTGTGGCACCCGTTCGCCGCCGCGACGCTTCATGTTCAACACGTGGTTGGCAGTGATTCGATAGAGCCAGGTGCGAAACTGGCTCTGGCCATGAAAGGTACTCAGCCGAGTGATCACTTTGACCAGCACTTCCTGAGTCACTTCCTCGGCATCCTGGGGTTGGAAGACCATTCGCACGGCGATGTTGTAAATCCAGGCCTGATGTCGCAGAACGAGTTTTTGCAGGGACTCACGGTTGCCTTGCTTGGCCTGCTCGATCAGGACAGTCTCTGACTCCTCATCCACGATCTCTGCAAAGGGATTGGGCATCGCCACGCTCCTCGTTCCGAACACCCAGATCTAACCCAATACAAGTCAGGCCCTTGGACACGCGAGGTCAGGAAGTGTGACAATCGATTTCCAAATAGCAACAATCGTCCTGAGAGCTCAGATCCCGCCAGCAGCCACTTTTGCAACCACGGGCGAGATTTGCAGTGACAACAGACTCGGCCCGGCAGGAATCGAACCTGCAACCAAGGAATTATGAGTTCCCTGCTCTGACCGTTGAGCTACGGGCCGCAATGGTGGGTCGGGGAAGCAATATAGCCGACGCAGGACGGTTGCTCTATAGCCGTTAGCACCGCGAGGTCAGGTACCGTCTGCCGCGTTTGCGGCGCGATTCGCCGGAGGCAACCGGGGGTCAGTTTGCTGCGTGGCTATTGTTCGGCCTGCAGGTGGGCTTCAATGAACCACAGTTGCTGGTCGATCGTGCGGGTCACCTGAGTGAATATGTCAGCGGTGACGGCGTCGCCCAGTTCGTCGGCTTTGTCAATGTCCTCGCGGGTGGCCTTGCCGTAGGCGGCGAGTGCGATCGCCATGGCTTCCAGATGACTGCGGCCAGAGATGGCGTTGTCTGGGAAGGCGGGCAGGCAGGACTTGGCTGAGATCTGCGGGGCGAGGCCGGCAGCGGCGCCGCCGAGGCTGCCGATTCGCTCGGCGAGAATATCCACCAGATCGCGGATGACGGCGGCCAGATCGTCGAAGTGTTTGTGCAGCGGCATGAACTGCGGGCCACGGACGTTCCAATGCGCGTGTTTGGCCCGCAGCGACAGATCGATCCCGTCGGCCAACCGGGCCTGACAAATGCCGATGATGGCCAGACGCACGTCGGAGGTGAGGTCGATTCGAGTCGGATGCACGGGACGGTTCCTCAAAGGAGCAAAGGACCTGGACGGCAGAGCGGATGGCTCTGAGGTGAATTCGGGGATTGCAGTGTTCTCCTGTTGGACGCCCGACATTGTACCCGGGTTCGCAGCAGAAGACCCCTGTGCAGCGGAAACGGCAGTCGCACCGACCCTGACAGCCACCATTTTCGATCGAATCCGCGGCCTCAGGAATGGGCGGGCAGACCACTTTGCGGTGGGATTTTGGGGCGTGGATTTGGGCATTCCCGCAGCCGCCCGACTGGGCACCTCTTCCCGGGGTTCTGGGGGGCCGGTACTATCAAACTGTCATGGGAACCGCCGCCACCAAATCCAAGCCAGCCAGCCCGCCCGCGGTGCAACCTCCGGCGTTGGCTGCCGCTGCGCAGTCGCCACGGCGGCGGTGGAAGTGGGGGGACACGCTCCGCTGGAATGCATGGAGCATTTCTCTGGCAGTCCATGTGCTGTTTTGTCTGCTGCTGTGGACGCGGGCCTTTGAAACGCTGGTCCCCGGAGAGACTCCGCCGACGCTGGTCACGGCCGGCGAATCGATCGTGGAGGGTTTCGAGACGCTGCCCGGGGATACGTTCGACTTTGCCGCCGGAACGATCGGTGCCGATGTGGCGGCCGCTCCGGAGGTGGAGGTATCGCAGGCGGAATCAAATCTCGAAGCGTTCTCCAGTGAGCTCGATGCGGAAATCGCCACGCTGATGGGGGTCAACAATGGGCTGTCGACCGAAGGTGACGGCAGCGGGTTGGGGGCCTTTGCACCAGCTGCCGGGACCAAAGTGGTGACGAAGGGGAGTTTTTCCGCCTGGACGGTGCCGGCGGACCCACGTCCGCGGGAGTGGTACTCGATCATCATTGTCGTCAAGCTGCCGGCCGGTACTGAGAAGTATCGGACCAATGATCTGAGCGGCATGGTTGTGGGCACGGACAAGTATCGTCAGGCCCTGCCGGGACCGCGCTATGCGGGGGCGAACTCGATGTTGCCAATCAAGGATCGCATGGTGCAGTTTGTCATTCCTGTACCCGGTGGCGAGCAACTGGTGCAGGACACGATCAAGGTGCGGTCCAAGCTGCTGAAAGAGGAACAGACGCTCGAGATCGAATTCTGATGTGCCACTAGTTGATGGATGGCTAGCGCCGAGTGTGCGGCACGTTGTGGGTTGCTTTTTGAGCACAGGCCGAGTGAGTCGACATGGACGACGAAACGAGTTACGTGTGTGATTCCTGTGGTGAGGATATCGTGGTGCCGATCGATCCTTCGCAGGGGGACGAACAGGAATATGGCGAGGACTGTCCGGTCTGCTGCCATCCCAACATCATTCATCTGGAGCGAAACGGTTTTGAGTGGCGCGCCTGGGCCGAGAGTGAATAGCGGCGTGGGCGAGTCCTCAGTAGGGCGGATCTTCTGGCCGAACTTTGACTTCGAAGAGCAATTGGCGCGGCAGGGGGCAAGTGGCGTTGTGCTGCCAGATGCGAACGCTCTTCGTCGCGGCATGGTCTGGCTGTTGGCGGCCGA
>JBGSIP010000241.1:0-1906 GCA_041742495.1 Planctomycetaceae bacterium | reverse complement strand
ATCTGGCGGGCTGCCTGCCAGAATCGAGTCCAGCCGGCCGGTGGGCTGGCTGCGCAGCAGGTCCGCTGGAAACAAAGTGCGAGGTCGAAACGGTGGCTGATTTTGAAGTCTGGACCGTGGGGCATTCCAACCGATCCGCGGCGGACTTTGTGACGTTGATCACGGCGCACGGAATCCAGACGCTGGTCGATATTCGCCGCTTCCCCCGGTCGCGACAGTTTCCCCACTTCAATCGGGACGAACTGTCAGCGCTGTTGGCCCGGCATGGTGTGGCGTATGTGCATCTGGCCGGGCTGGGGGGCTATCGTGAGGTGGCGGCTGCCGATTCCCCGAATCGTGCCTGGCCCGTGGACGCATTCAACGCATATGCCGATCACATGCAGTCCGCTGAGTTTCTGGACGCCTTGCGTGCGCTGTGGCGACTGACACGACAGGGGCGCGTGGCCTGCATGTGTGCCGAGGCCGCTCCCGAGCAGTGTCATCGGCAGGTGTTGTCCGATGGGATCGTGGCCAAAGGGGGCCAAGTGCAGCACATTCTGGCGGCGGATTCTGTCGTGCCGCATGTGCCGCCGGCGTTTGCCAGATTCGTCGATCAGCAGGTCACTTATCCGGGGCGGGTGCTGTTTTGAAGCTTCGTGGTCACCCTGGGTCTGTTCATTCCCAACTGCCAGGCACGATGCTCATCTGGGTGCCGCTGCGAAAGCCGGGCGGGGGTGCGGCCGCGAACGTGGAATCGTAGTCGAATTGCGCGGGGGAGGACGGGTTGATCGTGGCACAACTGACCTGGCCGGCGAAGACGCAATGATTGGCACCGCCATCGAGCCACAGGTTGCCGGAAGTCCAGACCAGTCCCGTCACGCGGTTGGGGTAATCGTCGAGCAGATCGGTGTCGGTGGTCCCTGCGTAGGGAGTGCTCGCCGGGTTGAAGTTGGTGGCGGAACCACCAAACATATATTCGGTCAGGCCCTGGCCGTTGGAACAGACGCGGAGTTCGGATGTTGTCAGCAGCGCGGGAAAGTTGCGGACCGCAGGCTCCCAGTGGAGGGCATCCTTGAGGACAACTTGCGGGCAGTTGATGACCACCAGTGTGCCGACGATGCGGCTGTCTTCAATCGTGAGGTTCTGCCCAGCCAGATCGAGCACATAGACGCCGGCGGCGTTCGTCGTCGCACCATAGGGATTGGCCCCCGGCGAGAGCACGGCGCGATAGAGCCAGCGGTTGCTGCCGGTGGTCGGCAGACTACTGGCCAAAATGGTTGTGCCGACGCGCAGATAGTAGTTGAGGACGTTCAGATCGGGTCGTGAGTGTGCTGTGACATTGTCGTTAACGGTCCCGGTGATCGTTCCGCCGACGGTCGCTTTGCCGACACACTCGATCGATCCTTCGACGTATCGCCCTGATTGCACTCGGAACTTGTCTCCGGAATGCAAGATCTGGTCTGTGAACAGCGGAGTGCCGGCCAGGCATTCGACGGTTCCGGTGCAACTTAGCGCCGTATTCAGACAAGTGAAAGCCGGGCCATCGGGCATCAATTGCACCCGAGCGGACTGCACACTGTTGTCGACACGTCCAGTGCCAATCACGGTGACCCAGTCGGTGGTGTTGTCGGCGAGATTGCCGTCGAGATCTTCCACGCGAAACGAGACCGTGCCCCCCCCCAGCGCGTAGGCGGCCGACTCCGTGCCGTGGGTGAGTGTCGAGCGCCAGTTGGCATCGCTGCGAATGCGGGCCACGCCGAGTTCGACCCCCGACAACGCCAGCGAGCGTGCCGACAGGGCTCCGTTGGTCAGGGTGGTGGTCTGCAGATGGACGCGCGAGATGGTGATGGCGGAAGCCCCCATGACGGCAATCAACAGCGCGCTCCCCAGTACCGCGACGTACAGATAGCCGCCGCGGCGAACGGAC
>JBGSIP010000240.1:0-11571 GCA_041742495.1 Planctomycetaceae bacterium | reverse complement strand
GGCTTCCACCGCCAACGTTGGACGTCACAGCAATCGGAGGAGGAACGTTGGTGTCGTCTGGCGGAATCGATTTACCCGCTGCGGCAGCCCAAATCGCGACATCGCGGTTGGCTGTCATCACGTCCAGCATCTTCAGTTCGTGAACGAGCACTTCGGCGTTGGTTTGTCCGTCCACAAAACTAAGTGTCGACCGTGAACCCCAGATGTCATTTCCGTCCGTCGCGCGGTAGCGATTGTGCCAATGCCAGTTCTTATCCGTCACGGCAGCGTAAACCAAGGGCACCGATTCGCCGGGAATTGCGGAATCTCCGATCAGTCGTTTGGCGATGACGTCTGCCAGCTTGCGGTAGCCGTCGCCGGTCAGGTGGATGCCATTGATTGTCAACGCCTCTGGAGTCGTTTCGTATAAATTCCATGTGGGCGTGAACAGGTCGACAAAGGTCGCGTTGGCAGCATCGGCGGCTTCTTTCGTGGCATTGGTGAAGGCGCTCAGGTTCGCGTTTAGCTTTGTGCCATCGGGAAGGTGACGGCTCCCGGTGTTCTCGTAAGCGATCGGGCTGAACAAAACGAATCGCGCGTCGACGCCGGCTTCTTTGCGGAGCGCGCGATACTTGTCAACCAGTTGGACCAGTTCTTTGCGATAAGCGGCAGCCCCGTCCGGCCCGGCGTGAGACTCATTGTAACCGTACATGAGCCATACGACGCTCGGGCCGACATGCTGCAGATATTCCGTGTCGTTGGTAAAGCCATTGTCCCGCGGGCGATGATTGACAATGTCGCCTGAGAAACTCATGTTTCGGAAGCGGACATTTTTGCCAATCAAATTCGCCTGCAGGAGCGTTTCCACCCAAGGGTCATGCTGCATTCGGTCGGCCAGGCCATTGCCAAAAATGGCCACGACGTCGTCCTGCTGAAACTCAAACGGCACGTCGGCTTGGATGCGTGTGTGAGGCATCAGCGTGACGATCAGGGCCAGCATCAATAGCGTGGACGTGCCCCGGCAACAGGGAAGATGAAAACGCGTGATGAAGGTCTGTGACTGCATTGCGTGATCCGTTGGATGTGATCGCCAGTGAACGTCAAGCTGTGGGTGAAGTGTAATCATGGTGTGGAGGAGCTGGCAATCTGCCGCTGCTCGCTCAGGGTCAACCAACCGGCATGCCCAGCTGTCACGGGTCTGCGAGAGAGAACGTTTTCCTTGCACGAGCGTGGCCAAATGTGAACCGCCAGCGGGGGCGCGTTTGTTGCCGTTCACCGGATTCTGCTGAATGTCAAGCCGTGCGTCCGACATCGGCCAAGCGGTGATGTCGGACTGGTCTCCTTTCAGCTTGGGTTGAGCAGGTTCAGCATTTCAGCTGACAGTGGCCTTGTGCAAGAATGAATTCGGACGCTTTTCGGCGTTCTCCGAGTGTGAAACAGCAGTCGCCCCCGTGCAGAACCCATTTCCGAACGATTCGCTGTTTTTGGGTTTTCGGAAGTGGTTGCCAGCAGGTGCGTTAGCGGTTTCCGTGGGTTTCGCTCGCACACGTCGAACGGTTTTCGAACTGGCACGTGGGCGGTGCTTGGATTGCGTCGTGGTTTTGGTGAGCGGCATCTGGACTACCTCCTGCAGGCGATGGTCACGCACTACCACGAGGAATGGCCCCACCAAGGCCGCAACAATCAACCGCTGCCGCAGGCCGGTGCCGACCCGCACAAAGCGGCCAGGAAACGACGCGAGGCTGCCGAGCCACCTCCCGCCGTGGTACCCGTCAGCAGCATCACGTGTCGCTCCCGGATCGGCGGATTGCTCAAGCACTACAGCCGGAAGGCCGCGTGACGGATTCGCGTCCGACGCGAGATCATCTTGGCACAAGCGCCAGAGCCGCCGTTGCACCGATTGCTGCGAATGGGCAGCGCGGCTGACTCCTCCTTGAAACTTAACGGTTCCGTTCCGCCTTCAATAGAAAACGCCGCTTCTAACGTGGAGAACAACGGCAAGCGCCCGATTTCATCTCTGCACAGGGCGGTACTCGATCACAGCAACCCCATGCCGATGGCAGTGCGGCCGCATTTCTTCGCCATTCGTGCCGGCCCGAAGAGCCATTCGCCAATGTGCCATGTGATCACCCAACGCAGATACCGTGAGTCGACTTCAGGATTCTGCCAATCCGTCAGATTGAAGCCAATCGACTCGGAACCCGATTGGTAGCGGTGCCACACTGGCAGATTCGGACTTAGGGCGACGGCTCGCTAAGTACTCCCAGCGCCGCAACGGTTTACGACGCCATTGGAAACCGCCGCGGCCTTGGGCACGCTTCCTGAGTAGCGACACACCTCCGGCGATCGTCGGTGCCGGTCCTCCTCAGCGCTTCTCCAGCAATTCCGTGATCTGCAGTTCCATCCTCAGCAGGTGCTCCTTGACGGTCAGCTCGGCCGCCTCAATCCGATAGGCGAGAAAGAAGACCGCGGCACCAATCAGGTACGGGAGCGACTGCAGAATCATCAGCACGCCGAGCAACCGATCCGGGGCCGACATGCCGACGAACAGGAAAAACATCACCATCAGCACTGTGAACACCCACGCCATCTGCGCGGCGCGGCGGGGATCCAGCTTCAAGTTCATTTCGCCCTTGCGGAGCACTCGCACCGACCACGCCGCCCAGGCCAGTCCGAAGAGCGTGCCGGTCCCGAGGCCCACGCGAGCCGCCAGCGGCAATTGTGATTCAGTGACGGCCAGGTACCCGCATAGCGCGGCGCTGGCGAGGGAACCCAAGGTGACGACGCCGATGAAGAGGCGCGCCGGCAGAGACAGCTTACGAATCATCATGTTGCAAAGCTCCTGTTCCAAGCGGTGACGGACGTCGGGCCGGGGGGGCTCGACGGCCAGAAGTTGATCGCGAAACTCGGTGTCATGGGACATGGGGTGTCTCCTCTGCGCCGCGTAGTTCCGTGTCCAACAGACTCCGCAGTTCGCGACGGGCGCGGGATAAGCGTGATTTGACGGTCCCCACGGGAATCTCCAGCACGGCCGCGATCTCTCCCAGTGACAGGTCCTGCAGAAAGAACAACGTCAGCACCTCACGTTCCGCACGGCCGAGTTGCCGGAGACCGAAGTGCACCAGTTCGGCGTTCTCGAACTGATCCGCGCCGCTTGGTTCGTCATCCACGATCTGATCGAGGTCTGGCTCGGCCTCACGAGTAGGCGCTGCGTACTGCTCGCGGTAGTGATTCATCGCCGCGCGTCGAGCGACCGTGTACAGCCACGGAGCGAGGCGATCGACCTTGCGGAGAGCGCTGAGCCCGCGGAGCACTTGCAGCCAGACTTCCTGCAGAACCTGCGCGGCGTCGTCATCGTCCTCGATGAGCCTGCGGACGAAGTACCACAGCCGATCTGTATATCGCTGGACCAACTCGTTCCAGGCCGCGTTGTCGCCGCGCTGGCAGCGCAGCGCCAGTAGCTCGTCGTAAATATCGCTGGTTGACCGAGCCATGCGGAGATCCTTGCGCTGCCGATCATACAGTCGCGCGCCGCAAGCTCGCGGTTCACGAAACCAACCAGATTCCTTGCCTTCCTCGATTCCGAGCACCGGAGACCACTGCATGCAGATCGAAACCTGGCCGATCGACCGCCTGAAGCCCTACGATAAGAACCCGCGGCTGAGTGACGATGCGGTCGAGGCCGTCGCGCGGGCGATTCAGGAGTTTGGGTTTCGGCAGCCGATCGTGCTTGACGATGCGGGTGTGGCAATCATCGGCCACACGCGGCTGAAGGCGACCTAGCAGCAAGCTCCCCCCGCGCGTCCCCGTGACAATGCAGGAACGTCATCGGCTGGTCAAGTTCGGGGCGAAGCTGGGGAGAGCGCTGGGCGAACTGGTGACGATCGTGCATCCCGACACGCTGCGCAGGTCGATTCGGGAGTCGCAGCCCAGACGAAGGAAGCCACCGGTCGCCCAACCTGTACGTGTATGTGGAACGCTTCATTCAGACGCTGCAACGGGAGTGCCTGGACTACTTCGTGGTGTTCGGTGAGCGGCACCTGAACTACCTCGTGCAGGAAATGGTCGCGCATTACCACGAGGAATGGCCCCACCAAGGCCGGAACAATCAACCGCTGCCGCAGGCCGGTGCCGACCCGCACAAAGCGGCCAGGAAACGACGCAAGGCTGCCGAGCCACCTCCCGACGTGGTACCCGTCAGCAGCATCACGTGTCGCTCCCGGATGGGCGGATTGCTCAAGCACTACAGCCGGAAGGCCGCGTGACGGATTCGCGTCCGACGCGAGAATATCCCTGCCCTGGCGTCTGTGTCGTCGCTGAGCCGATTACCCCACTTGGCCGTTCCGCTGCACCCTCATGGTAGAGCGCGATTTCATTCCGCCTAGAACGAACCATCATTTCAAATATGGAGAACAGCGAAACCCGTCCGGTACTCTTCTTTGAGCAAGGCGGTTCTGCGTTGCCGCTGAGGAGGTTAAGAAATCAGTTGGGGAACGACGTGGCCTTCGACATCGCTGAGCCGGTAATCGCGGCCTGCGAAATGATAGGTGACTCGTTCGTGATCCAGACCGAGTTGGTGCTGGATCGTCGCCCACAACGAATAGACGTTGACTTCGTCCTCAACGACCTCATATCCGAACTCGTCGGTTGCTCCGTGAACGTGGCCGCCGTTGAAGCCGCCACCGGCAACCCACAAACTAAAGCCGTAGGGATTGTGGTCGCGTCCGTTGCTTCCTTGGGCGAACGAGGTTCGGCCGAACTCGCCGCTGAAAACGACGATCGTTTCTTCCAGTAGGCCGCAGCGCTTCAAATCTCTCAGCAGCGCGGCAACAGGCTGGTCCACCTGCACCGCCATGTCCGCATGCCCTTTCTCCAAGTTTTGATGTTGGTCCCACGGATTGATCGGCGGCGCGAACATACCAGAACCTTGCAGGCAGGACAGTTCGACGAATCGCACGCCACGCTCGACGAGTCTACGCGCTACGAGGCATTGTTGCCCGAACAACCGTGTGGTTTTGTTGCCATGTTCGAGCCCGTACTCACGCTTGATGGACTCGGTCTCTCCGCTCAAGTCACACGCTTCCGGTACCGAGACCTGCATTCGAAATGCGGTTTCATAGTTCAGAATCGCCGCCTCGATTTGGTCGGACACCCCCAGTTGTTGGTTGAATTGACTATCGAACGTTTTCAACGCAGCGATTTTCGCCAATTGGCGCTCGGTCGATTCGGCTGGTTTCAAGTTGGGAAGCGGCGGCTCGCCGTCTACTTTCAAGAACGATGCCTGATGCTGAGCCGGAAGAAAACCGTTGCCGTACATGCTGGCACCGCCGATCGGATCGACAGCGTTGCCGCTGCGCAAAACGACGTATGCGGGCAGATCCTCGGTTTCACTGCCGAGACCGTACGACATCCACGCCCCCGCACTGGGATGACCCTGAAACGAAAAGCCACTGTGGAAGAAAAAATTGCCCTGCGCGTGCTCGCTGGCTTTGCTGGTCATCGAGCGGACCACGCATAGTTCGTCAGCCATCGTTGCGATGTGGGGAAAGAGATCGCTAACGGGTAAACCACTTTGCCCGCGTGGTAGAAACTTCCAGGGCGACGGCATGATCGTCCCCACATTGTCAAACATCGTTCCCTTGACGGGGATCGGCATCGGCTGACCTGCCAATTTATCCAGCGTCGGCTTGGGATCAAAAGAATCGACTTGCGACAGGCCACCCGAGAGATAAACAAAAATCACATGCTTCGCCGCCGGCCTGTGATGTGTCTGGATGTTCGCGGCGGAATGAGCCAGCGACTGAAACCCCAGCATTCCGAAGCCTAGAGAACTGGCTTGGAGAAAATGGCGTCTTCTCATGGTAGGTAGATGAACTCCTTCATATTGAAGACGAGGTGAGCCGTTTCCGTCAGTCCGGCGACATATCCGCCGTTTGCCTCACAAAACTCGACGAGCACGTCTAGCTCTGCTTGCTTTGCCGGACGGGTGAATGCATTGGCAATCAGCTCCTCAATGGCCATCTCTGCCTGTAAAGTCTCATGC
The DNA here is from genome assembly GCA_041742495.1 of Planctomycetaceae bacterium. Taxonomy (GTDB): domain Bacteria; phylum Planctomycetota; class Planctomycetia; order Planctomycetales; family Planctomycetaceae; genus JBGSIP01. The sequence goes on along the minus strand of JBGSIP010000240.1, from coordinate 5,549 downwards.
TTTTCCGCCCATGCTTTGGCTTGATGACGGACTAGCGGGGCGTTCAAGAGACTGATTGCTTGGGAAGGTGTCGTCGTGATATCGCGCTGGCCACGTGTCGACACCGGGAGCGGCATGTCAAAGGTATCGAGGAAAGCGTCGCGTCCTTGTCGTTTCCTGGCGATATATATGGCTCGTCGAACGTCCTTCGCCACAGGTGTATTGGGGATGATCGCAGGGCCAAATAGTGTGGGCTGCAATTGTCCCGATATCGCCAGCAGATGATCGTGAACGACCTCTGCGTCGAGGCGGCGGATCTTCGCGTGCGTCCACAAGAGATTGTTGGCGTCTTTCGTTCTCGCTTGCTCACAAGGAACGCTGGACAATTGAAAGAGCTCAGTCGTCAGCAAATAGCGGATCGCGTCCTTGAGATCGTAACCGTTGGTTCGCAAACGATTCGCCAGGTGATCGAGCAACTCCGGGTGCGTGGGCGGTTGACCGGTATGCCCAAAGTTGTCCGCCGTGCGAACGAGCCCTTCGCCGAAGACTTGCAGCCAAATCCGATTGGCAATGACCCGCGCAAACAATGGGTTGTCTGGGGAAGTCAGTGAATCGGCCAGTTGCAAGCGACCGCTTTCATTGCCGAGACTGAATCCGCCCGGTTGCAACACATCCAGAAACCCACGCATCACTGGTTCCGTCGGTTGACGATGATCGCCTCGTTCGTACAGAGCCTGATTGAAGCCGTTGGATTCGACGACACCGGGGGCCGATTGACTCGCCACGGCGGCAAAGCCTGACTCGAGCATTCTTAGCGTCGCAAGCTCAGTGGCAACAGCATCGCCCAACGAGCTTTTGTCTCCAGAGAGCACACCGGTGCGGAGGCATTCGGTGAGAAAGAGTGCATCAAGATCGGTGAAGTCATCGGTTCGCCAACGTTGCAACACTTCACGGATCGCTGCTGAGTACCGTTCGGCCAGAGTCGCACGATCGACAGGTTCGACCATTGATTCGCTCGCAAACAGAATCGAAGCTGGCAACTCTTCGCGCCGAATGCGGTCCTCTTCACCTCGCAACTGCCGCACTTCACGGACGTGAAACCAGGAGCCGTTCGGCTCTGGTGTTGTCGGCACAAACTTGCCATCATCACCTCGAGGGCCCCGAGGAGGTGCCGGGGCGAGAGCCCGCGTGTTGAACTGAAAATAGCCGCGTTGGCCCTCCCAGAAATCAGCTTCCTCGCCGAACCAACGCGTACCGCCATCGCCCCTTGTGTCAGCCTGTTTGTAGATGCCGCCAGGCACCGGGAAGTTCTCGGCGACCATGCGAAACTGAGGCCACCCGGAGCCAGACCAATCCGCGGCGATTGCACCGAAGTCGATCTGAAAGTCCGGCGAGAAGATTGCCGCCTGCTCCAGGGTCGTTGTGGCATGAGTGACGATACCTGAAGGCAACACGCTCTTAACAATTCCCTCGTGGTCGGTGGCCAGGCCAAGCGTGCCCGCAGGAACCGCGTCAATCGTTCCATCGGTCAACCTCCAGCCATCGGGCAGGCCCTGACGAAAGTCGAACGTGGCTAAAGTGATGGCTTGGTTGTTTTCCTGCGCAGATCGTCGAATCGAGTCCAGTCGCTGAGGAAGGGCATGCCAATTCTTCTGGATCTCTTCGTCGGTTGTCCAACGCACCCACGGCTCGAACGCATCGCCAGGCGTGACACGCAGTATTTGCGGTATCTCTTCATCTCCGCTCAATGTCTCGACGGGCTTCTTGGGGTATTCGTCGAGTCGCTCGTGCGCCATCGCAAATGCATCGAGGCGCTCACGTACTCGCTCCGTCGTTAAGTCGGCCAGCCACGCCCTCTTGACGGCGTCCGCTAGTTTCTCCCGGTGGTTGCGCAGGTCTTTGCGATGTTGGTCGATAATACCGGCTGCGACTAACGGGCGGTGGCTAGGACGAGAACTGGCGAAGATACCAAAGAGGGCGTAGTAGTCGCGTTGACTGATCGGATCAAACTTGTGGTCGTGGCACCGTGCGCAAGAGACGGTCAGTCCCAGCGTCGCCTTGAAAACAACGTCGATCTGGTTGTCGGTGAACTTGACCAACTCGTCGAGTGCATCGACTGGAAAGAATCCGTGTTCAACGAATCGCAATTGAGCCAGCCCAATGATCGATTCGTTGATTGTTCCCGCCGGATCGAGGCGAGGTTCGGCCAACAGATCTCCGGCAAGATGCTCGCGGATGAGTTGGTCGTAGGGCACATTGGCATTCAGTGCACGGATCACGTAGTCACGATAAACGGTCGCGTTCTCGTTAACCGGGTCCCCTTGCCCGCCATGGCCTTCAGTATAACGGAACCAGTCCAGCCAGTGTTGTGCCCACCGTTCGCCAAAATGCTTCGACGCGAGCAAATGGCTGATCTCTTCAAGTATTGCTGCGTTTCGGCCTTGTTCCTGGCACGCCACTCGGAACAGGTCCAGTTCATCTCTGGTCGCGGGAAGTCCTGTCAGAACGTACCGCAAGCGTCGCAGCACGACGTCAGGACTGGCAGGAAGAGACGCCTCCAAACCAGCTTCGACTCTAGCTCGGTGAAGAAATCGGTCGACCGGATGCGAATGGCCGCTGGCAGTCTTCGGAATCTCCGGTTCAACGACCGGTCGAAAGCTCCACCACTCTCTACGTTTACTCAGCTTCGCATGCCAACTGAGCGTTCGTGCGGACGCCTCCTCCGAAGGTCTCTGATGGCGAGGATCGTTGGCTCCATCCCGGATCCACTGTTCGAACAGAGCGATCGATTCGTCGTCAAGCTTCTCGGCACCTTCGGGCATCTCACGGCCGTCAATCTCGTGTCGAATCACTTGCAACAACAGACTTGCATCGGGGTCTCCAGGCCGGATCGCCTGGCCTGAATCCCCGCCCGCGAGCAGCCCGCCACGCCAATCGACCGCGAGACCACCTTGTGCGTCATCAGTGCTGTTGTGACATTCGTAGCAATGCTCCACCAATAGTGGGCGGATCTTCGACTCAAAGAACTCCGTCGAGTCACTGGCTACTTCGGCAGCGTGAACATGTGCTGCCCACAAGACAAGCAGACACAACCATCGAATCGTACGCGACGGGAAACGGCGCATCTTATCCCCTCAAACGGTGTTCGATATCGCGAGCCGCTTGCATGCATAGCCCACCGATTTCGGCGAAGGCTTCATCTGGCATTCGATTCAATGGAGCCATCACAGTGATCGCGCCCAGAGAAAATCCGTATTCGTTGTGGATTGCGGCCGCGACGCAGCGAATTCCTTCGATGCCTTCGGAAAGATCGATCGCGTAGCCCACTTTTTGAATCCGCTCAATTTCCGTTTCCCATGCCCTACGAGTCGTCAGCGTAGTCGCGGTGAAGCGTTTGAACCGCCGGCCCCGAAACCAATTCGCCCGTTTCTGGTCCTCCCACGCGGCCAGAATTGCTTTGCCGGGCGCGCATGAGTACATCGGAATGCGCATGCCGACTTGACCACATACCTGAAGTGGATGGGTGCCCTGGACTTGTTCGAGCACCATCGCCTTCTCGCCTGATGGGATCACGATTTGCACCGTTTCGCCAGTCCTGTCTCGCAGCCACTGGATCGCCTGATAGGCACACAACACCAAACTCCGATCACCTACCCGCGGACTCGACAATTCGATGAGCTGGGAGGTGAGCGAATAGGTCTTGCGGCCAGACTGTTGTGTCGCGAACCCCCTCTCGACCATGGTCTTCAGGATGCGGAACGCGAGGTTCGCTGTGACACCCGACCGCCGCGCCACCTCGCTTGATGACAATCCCTCAGGACATTTCGCCAGCAACTCAATCACGGCGAGCGTTTTCGCCGCCGTAGGGGATGGGAGTGAGTCAAAGTCGACTTCGGTTTTCTCGATCGCTGTTTGCATGTTCGTATATTAGACGACGCTCCCATATACGTCAATTCTCTGGCGGCTCAAATGCAGTGAACATGGGCTCATGGCCTGCTCCCCGCAAGTTGATCCATGTGGTAGGAGAGTTTCTACCGCCCGCAGTGGGCGAGGAGAGACTCGATGTCGACGAAGAGACGTCAGCGGCATAGGTCTGAGCAGATTGTTTCCAAGCTCCGCGACGCCGACGCCATGCTGAATTCCAGGCAGGATCTGGCAGCCGTTCTGCAGAGCCTCGAAGTCAGCGAAGCGACCTACCATCGCTGGCGATTTCCACTCCGTGCGGCTTTGTGCGGATCGGCACCGGCCTGCAGCAGCGGTTGATTGTTCCGGCCTTGGTGGGGCCATTCCTCCTGGTAATGCGTGAACATCGCCTGCACGAGGTAGTTCAGGTGCCGCTCGCCAAACACCACGAAGCAATCCAGGCACCGCCCACGTGCCATTTCGAAAGCCGTGGGACGGGTGCGCGACCGAAACCGACGGAAACCGCTAACACGCCTGCTGGCAACCACTTCCGAAAACCCAAAAAACAGCGAATCGTTCGGAAATGGGTTCTGCACGGGGAGATGGTTCAGTTTGCGGAATTCCCGCCGACCAACCGGTTAACGCACGACGCCGAGAGCTCACACTCTCGGCGTTCGTCGTAAATAGCGTTGTCACAAAACGATTTGCGACGACGAACGCCGCGATTGATCGCACTCCGTTTCGAGAGAGAGCGACCGGGGTGCGAGCGCAACCACCAAGGTTCGCTTCGAATCCCGAGAATTCTCGCCAAAACTCTCTGACTCTCGGACCGACAGACCTCTCGGACTTAACAGGGCGGTCCCTTTCGGATGCCGAACCAGGCGCAGCAGCAGGCCGAGGCCGCATGGTTGCATTTCGAGCTGTGTAGCCCCCTCAGCGACCCCGGCTTCCGAGCGTTATCGTTCGGCGGCGGAGGGCACCAGTGCAGGGGAACAGGCCGGCGGCCGTTACGCAATCGTTACACAATTCTCCGGCCTCCTCGGGTATAATCTTTGGCGGTGTTCGACGACACGGTCCCACAGGAGCAAGCTGTGTTCAAGCATTCGATTCTCATCGCGGCCTTCGCGGGGTTCATGGCGCTGTCCTGTTCTGTCTCGGCCGGAGACAAGCAGGAGTCGGAAAAGCAAGTTCGCGGCCCCAAGAAGGCAATGACGACAGCGGAGATCGTGACGGCCGTGCAGGAGATCTATCGTGCCCGCCTTGGGTCGGTCGACGAGTACTCTGTGTCCACGGCGGAGTTCAGCGGCTGGGGGGGGAAGGTGTTCGTCGCATGGCACTGCCCGTATTCAGGGTTCAATGCCACGCACGTGCTCTTGTATCGGTATAACGACCAGAAGAAAGTCTGGGAACGGAAGCAATTCAAGATCGTGAATGATACCCACGGTGTGTCGGTCGAGTTCGGCGACAGGGTCACCATCCGGGATGAGAACGGCAAGGTCGCCCATGAATTGAAGCTCCTCGACGAGTGAGATCGTTCAGTTTGCGAAATTCCCGCCGACCAACCGGTTGACGCACGACGCCGAGAGTGAATGCTCTCGGCGTTTGTCGTTTACCCGCTATCTGGCAAGCAGTTGCGCTGCCGTGCCCTGTGCCGAGAGTTCTCTCCT